>CAJQOB010000201.1 GCA_905479845.1 uncultured Flavobacteriales bacterium | reverse complement strand
TGATGCTCCAGCAACTTTCTCTTCTCTAGTTTTTTGAGTAATTGTCGTGTCAATCTGATAGAGATGCCAACGGCTTCGGATAATTCTTCAATACTAAACTCATATTCGGTTTTACCTACGTTATTTGACTTGATAATGATTTCATTTATTAGTCGATTCTTTGCGGGCGTTTCCAATAGGCTGATCGTTCGGTTCTGAGCCATTTTGACCCTCTCGCACAGAATCTGCATAATCGCTCGAGAAAAAATAGGGTCCTTAGAAACGATACTCATTATGGAGTTTGCATTAAGTTTTATAACCTCTGAATCAACACTCGCTTTAACAGAGAAGTCATAAATTGAACGTTCAGAAAAGAATGATGATAGACCAACCAATTCTCTAGATTGTGCCGTCCAAAGCATATACTTTGATTTTAAGACTCGAACTTTTCCAGATAACAAGAAGTACAAACTTTTATTAGAGTCTCCCTCCTTGAATAGATATACACCCTTCTTTACATTGAGAGGTTCACTGTTGTCCGCTAATTCTTTGATGTACTTCTGAATGATACTCATTTTCTCTACTCTTTATACCAAAGATATAAGCAGATCGAGCGACAAACAATGACTCATATCATGATAGCGTAGAGAGTTAATCATATATTTTTGCCCGTTGAATTAGTTTTTGAAGATCAAGAATGTTGATTTTTTTGTCAACAAGTTTTATAATCCCTTCCTTGTCTAACTGAACCAAGGTTCGAATCGTTGTTTCTGTTGTTGTTCCCGCAATATCGGCAATTTCAGACCGAGTAAGTGCAACATTGATCGTCTTTCCTCCATTGACATAACCAAATGTTTTCTGTAAAAGAACAAGGGATTCCGAGATCCGTTCAATCACGCTTTTTTGAGCAATATCAATCAGTAATTGTTCTGCACTCTTCAAATCGTTAGATAGTAGTTGAACAATGTTCATAGACAATTTTGGGTCCGATTCAAGTATTTCCATGAAGCGATCTTTAGAGAGAAGGAAAACGTGGCAATCCTCCATGGCTGTTGCTGGTGCGTGATATGTGTCGTTACTCAGAAGTGATCGGTAACCTAAAATATTTCCAGTTTTAGCGAACCGAATAATCTGTTCTTTTCCATTCTCACCAAGTTTGGATAACTTGACCTTCCCACTGTAAATACAAAAGAGACCATTTGTATGATTTCCCTCATAAAATATTGTTTGGCCTTTTTTGTAGAAATTACTACCCCTAGCTTGATCAAGAATTCCGAGGTTTTTCTCTGATACAGAACAAAATACGCCATTCGAACTAACGGTGCATTCAGTACATGGTTTTATTTCGATTTTGCCTCTTTTCATAGTCTTGAGTATTAATATGGTTAAATTTAACTATTCAAATCAGGCTTGAATAGAAGCAATACTTCTTAATAAAATGACATATATCATAAAAACTATTACTAATTGAGAGTAATTTTACTGAAGTGTCAACATTTGTTTGATTAAAATCAATTTAAAGATGATCACAGTCGATGAAGCTATATTGAAAATAAGGGAGAACACAGGAGGCAAGGTGGAAGAACGAATCCTTGTTGAAGATGCCTGTGGGTACTCGCTTGCGGAGGATGTTTTTTCGCCAATAAATATGCCACCATTTAATCAGTCTGCAATGGACGGGTATGCCGTTGTTGCGAACGGAAATTCTAGCTTCAATCTAATCGGAGAAGTGAAGGCGGGAGATGATCAATTGCTAGTTGTAAAGGAAGGAGAAGCCATTCGTATTTTCACAGGAGCGATGATTCCAGATGGAGCCAACGCTGTGATTCGTCAGGAAGACGTTGAGAGAATTGAAAATACGATCAAAGTTGAAAAAGAAATACAGGAAGGAGCGAACATTCGCTTATTAGGTGAGCAAATTACCAAAGGAGTTTGTGCGATAGAAAAAGGAACTCAACTGACTCCTGGAGCGATAGGTTTCTTGTCCATGTTGGGGTACCTTGATGTACTTGTGTATGCTAAACCCAAAGTTACAGTCATCGTAACGGGGAATGAACTTATGAAACCAGGTGAAACATTGGAATTGGGGAAAATTTATGAGTCCAATTCAACGATGCTTTCCGCAGCAATGAGTCAACTGGGTATTTCTGTTGAGCTGAGGTCCGTTAAGGACGATTATCAAAGTACAGTTGAGGTTATTGATAAGGCCATTAAAGAAATGGATCTTGTTATAATGACTGGAGGAATCTCTGTTGGATATTATGATTTTGTTGGAGATGCATTGAAGGAATTGGAGGTGAAAGAGCATTTTTACAAAGTGAAGCAAAAGCCCGGGAAACCACTCTTTTATGGCACAAAAGAGGGAAAGTCAATTTTTGCTCTTCCTGGTAATCCGGGGGCAGTGTTGTCGTGCTTCTATGCATATGTTTTACCTTGTGTGTATCAATTGATGGGAAGAAATGGGGTGAACACAACTATATCAGGACGCCTTACCGCAGATTATAAAAAAACAGCGAAATTGACACACTTTTTAAAAGCGAGAATTCTGGAAGGAAAGGTGGAAATTTTAACGGGACAAAGTTCAGCAATGTTGAATTCGTTCGTAACGGCGAACTGCATCGCAAAGTTGGAAAGTGGGCGAGAAGAATGGAGTGAAGGGGATGAAATCTCTGTAATACCTTTAATTTAAAGAAATCACGAAGAAGTATGATGAAGATCATTTTATGTAGAACTGAAAGACGCTAACTTTCCGTTATTTATTCGAAAACATAACGAATGGCAACAAAAGAAGAATATACAATCAAAAGTAGGATTTGGATTAGAACCAAAAACGGTGCGTTTCTTGGGTTTGGTCGTGTTGCTTTGTTGAAAAAAATAGATGAGTACGGATCGATTTCTAAAGCTGCCGCAGATATGAAAATGTCCTACAAGAAAGCATGGGAACTGGTAAACTCGATGAATTCGCAGCATAGCTCTCCTCTTGTTATTAGGAAAATTGGAGGCAAAGGAGGAGGAGGGTCTGTGCTGAGTGCTGCAGGAAAAAATGCCATCAAGGTCTTTGAGGATCTTGCCCAGAAGAACGATGACTTTCTAAATGATCGAATGAAGGAAATACAGTTTGATGATGAATGATGTAACGGGTATAATATTAGCTGGGGGTAGAAGTTCGCGAATGGGGACGGAAAAAGGCCTTGTTAGTGTCGGTGGTAACCCCATGATCTCTCATGTTATCCAAACGCTTGAAAAACTCGGGGTGAAGAGTATAAAGATCTGCGCAAATGATGAGCGTTATGAACAATTCAACTACCCCGTAATAAAAGACTTGGTGAAAGGGAAAGGTCCAATCGGAGGAATTTATTCAGCCCTAGTTGAATCAACAACAGATAAAAACGTGATTCTCTCGTGCGATATCCCCAATATATCAGTCGATATTCTTCAATATCTGTTAGAGAACTCGGAAGATGAATTGGCTGCGATATCATCCTTCGAAAAGAAAACACATCCTTTAATTGGGGTGTATAAATTAGGAGGATTATCAATAATCAAAGAATGTCTTGAAAACGATCAGTTAAGGTTGATAGACATGTGTGAAAAGTTAGACGCAAGTATCGTTGAAATACCGGGCAGCGTAGGAAGTGACAGACACTTTTTTAATTTGAATACTCCAGAAGAACTTGAAAATAGTATGTTATGAATGTACAAGTGAATTATTTCGGAAAAATTGCTGAAAGCTTAAATATGAGTAATGAGATTATTCCAATCAGTGATAACCTCATGCCTCTGAATCTTCGCAATTTCTTCGAAGATAGATATCCTCATCTGAAAGAAAGCAGCTACAAAATTGCGGTAAACCAGGAATTTACTGAGGAGATAAAGTCTAATGTGCAAATCAGTGAAATCGCATTGCTTCCGCCTTTTGCGGGAGGTTAATATCGAACTATGCTAACGAAAGAAGAACAAGAAATATATAATCGACACCTTCAGTTGGATGAGGTTGGGTTGGAAGGACAGCTTAAACTGAAGTCGAGTAAGGTTCTAGTAATTGGAGCTGGAGGATTGGGCTGCCCTGTCCTGCAGTATCTCTCGGCGGCTGGTGTTGGGGAGATAGGAGTGGTAGATTTTGACACTGTGGATAAGTCCAACCTGCACCGTCAAATTCTCTATTCCTACAATTCTCAAGGAAAGAAAAAGGTTGAAGAATCAAAAAGACGATTAGAGGAGAACAACCCTTTCAATTCAATTCAAACCTACTCTGAAAGAATCACCACAGAGAATGCGATGGATCTGATCGGAGCATATGATATCGTTGTGGATTGTTCCGATAATTATGACACGCGCTACTTGGTGAATGATTGTTGCGTTACTTTGGATAAGCCAATGGTGTATGCGGCGATCTATAAATTTGAAGGCCAGGTTTCAGTTTTTAACTACAAAGGAGGACCAACTTATCGCTGCTTACATCCTGAATCACCGAATTCTGATTCTCAAGAAAATTGCTCGGATACAGGGGTTCTTGGAATATTACCAGGGATTATCGGTTCTTTTCAGGCAAACGAAGTGTTAAAGTTGATTCTCGAAATTGGTGAGCCATTGTCTGGTGTACTCTTTCAGTATAGTGCATTGACAAATCGTTTGGATAAATTCAAGTTTACAAGAAAGGAACATGAAATTTACGATCAAATTCGAAGGGGTGAATTGAATCCAGATAACTACGGGGTCTCATGTGGACTTGATGAAATTCAGGAAATTACTGATGACGAGTTCCGAGAAGCATGTGCAGGTGGAGTGCAATTAATCGATGTTCGGAACTTGGATGAGTTGCCAAGATTGGATCATTTAAATGCATTAAGAATTCCCTTGTTGGAGTTGGAAAGTAGAGTAGAAGAAATAGATAAAACCAAATCAACCGTTGTTTTTTGTCAAAGTGGAAAACGTAGCAAAATTGCTATCCAGACACTAATGAAAACGGATAGGTTTGAGCGATTAATCAACCTTAAGAATGGGGTTGGAAGTTTAGAATTCGCGAATTAATAGAGATAACAAATTAAGTATGAAAAACTGTTTTAAGAATGGGCCAATTAAGCCCGAATTCATTGCGGAGTCAATTGCTCATCATCAGGTGAAAAAGAACATTGGAGCTCACCAGATATTTTTGGGACAAGTGCGCAGCGATATCATTAACGATCAGGAAGTCGTGGCTATCGATTACAGTGCGCATGAGGAAATGGCGAATCGCGCATTTCATGAAATTAGAGAGGCAACATTTAAGGAGTTTGATCTTACATGCATGCACGTTTACCATAGTATCGGTGAAGTGAAAGCTGGTGAGATTTGTTTGTTCGTTTTTGTTTCATCAAAGCACAGAAAAATGGTTCAAAAAGCAATCGAATATCTCGTGGAGCGAATTAAAGAGGAGGTTCCAGTATTTGGAAAAGAATTGCTTGAGGACAACACACACGTTTGGAAAGAAAATAAGTAGAAGGAATGGTTGAAATTACACACAAAACGACAACGTTACGAACGGCAATCGCACAAGCAACGGTTAAAGTGAGCAGTCAGGATACAATTGATGCTGTCGTAAACAATACCGTGCCAAAAGGGAACGTGTTCGAAATGGCCAAAACCGCTGGGTTGTTTGCTGTCAAAAAAACGTCGGATGTAATCCCAGATTGCCACCCACTCCCGATTGAATTTACGAGTGTTTCGTATGAGGTCGAGGACTTGGAAATCAACATTCAGATGAAAGTGAAAACAATTTATCGAACTGGAGTGGAAGTTGAGGCCATGCACGGAGCGAGCGTTGTTGCTTTAACGATGTATGATATGCTCAAGCCGATTGATAAAGGAATTGAAATTGGCAACATTAAACTGCTTGAGAAGCAAGGAGGGAAGTCTGATTTTAAAGACAGGTTCAGAAAGGATTTGACGGCAGCAGTGGTTGTTTGTTCTGATACGATTTCTGCGGGCGTCAAAGAAGATAAAGCAGGAAAGGCAATCATGGAAAAATTGGAAAATTGTTCCGTTGAATGCGTTGAGTATATTGTTGTTCCAGATGAGGTGGAAGATATTCAGAAGGTGTTATTGAGACACGCTGAGAAAAACACAGATTTAGTCATCTACACTGGTGGAACGGGGCTTTCAAAAAGAGATGTGACGCCTGAAGCATTACAGCCACTGTTGGATCGTGAAATTCCTGGAATAATGGAAGCATCTCGAGCTTATGGCCAAGAACGCACGCCGTTTTCAATGCTGTCACGCAGTGTTGCAGGAGTAAAGGACGAAACACTCGTTCTTGCACTCCCAGGTTCGACTCGCGGAGCATCAGAATCAATGGACGCACTCTTTCCGGCATTGTTGCACATATTTCGAATCTTTAAAGGAGCTCGACACGAATAATGTATTCGTACAATAGCTACCATAAAATAATCGTACTCGTAATTGGGGTGGTCTGGGCTATTTTCCACTTTCGAGGAAAGAGTAGCGAGAATCCAACGTTCGAGAATGGTCAAGTTCAAAGAACTGGGAGTCAAAAAAACAATTTAAACGAAGGTGTTTGGACCTGTTACTATTCCAATGGACAAGTGCAACGGAAAGGTAGCTTTGTCGAAGGAGGTCGAGAAGGAGTTTGGAAGAATTATGACTCTCTAGGCAATCTCACGGTTGAAAGTACCTACAAGAATAACAAGCTAAACGGACGATTTACTGAGTTCAATAAGAATGGAGATATCCTTTACGAGTACCAATACGAAAATGATCAAATAAAGAAAAGCGACTAATCACACTTAGCCGCTTTTCCGTCGTTTTAGCAAGTAGTAGCATGCTGTACAGGGAGTTGAAAAGAGGTCTTCCATTTTTCTTTGGAAGCGTTTTTCTGACATGTTACATATAAAAACGAATCGTCCTTTTCTTTGGCGATGTGCCGATCAATGATTGTGCTATCAGCACCTTCCTGATCTTTTAAAGGATCGCCGATTCGACGTAAAAACGGATAGAGAATTGTGTTTTCTCATCATCGGTTTTAACCAATTTGGAGGCGTTTTCAAAGATGATTTCTTCAAATTTTTCTCCGATTGCCTCATCGTTTAGCTCGTCTTTGGCTTCTGGTTTTAGTCCATTTACCCATTCGTAAAAACCTTCAGTTGAAAGGTGTCTTAATGCAGAATGAATGTAGTTCGGAAATGGCGAACGAATATGCTCGTTGTCACTGAACCAAAATCGAAACGTTTGTTCAACAAGTTCACTGCTCTCAATCGAATTTTTCTCAAGTTCTTTCATGATTCAATTATTTGTTGCTTCTAATTTTTGTGCTCTTGGGAAGAGAATATTATTCTCTAAATGAATGTGCGTAAATAAGTCGTCTTCAAATTCTTGAAGTACTTTGTACACTACTATATTGCTTGCGCAAGCACCCTTTGGAGTTTGAAAACCATTTGTTAATTCTCTAATCTGTTTGATGTAATCACCTGCGATATCATGCTCGCGCATCATAACCGAAATAGGATTGCTAATTGAGCCAAAACTAGGGCTTCCATCATTGGCTTGTGAACTCATGTCAAGAATCGCTGGGAAGAGAACCCGTTCTTCTTTCATCATATGTGTTAACAATTCTGATGCAAGTGCTTTGTAAAGTTGGTTGATTCGAATCAACTCAGGACGCCAGTTTCCATGAACCATTTCAACCTTAGCAAGCATAGGACTCAATTGTTCAATAGTCTTGCGAACGTATTCATGATGGTTGTCTACAATGTGTGAGATCAATTTTTCAGTTGACCAATAAGTATAGTTCTCTGATTTTTCTTCGTAAGAATCAATGTCACTAAGCTCTTCAAGGAGTTGATCCAGATCTACATCATGATCCTTCACAGCCTCTTCCACAGTGATGTTTCCGCCACAGCAAAAATCTATGCCATGCGACTTGAACGCCATCGCTTTTCGATAATCTCTTGCGACAATTTTACCAATTGTCATTTGGGAATAATTTTCTATTGTTTCCATTAGTTAATGTTTATTTGCGCATCAAATATGTCTAGGAGAGAATGGAAGCCAATTCCAGCAAGTAAGAAGAAGATCAAAATGTTTAGAAAGATCATGTTGATCTCATCTCGCCGTAAATGAACCATTGCTGCTCCCGCCATTACCATGGCTAAGCTGTTTAACGTCAGCAAAAGGTGACCTTTTTTCGTTCTGAAATAAAAAAACTGCTTAACTCTCTATCTATAGGTGCGTACTCAAAGCAGTGGTGTGACCGATTTGGCTCTGACCGAGTCTCGTTGTTCTACAAGAACATGATTCTAATCATATACTAAGAAAGTGTTTGCGAGTATTTTTGCCAAAAAAAACAGAAATGGGATCTTCAACATTTAAGGCTATTAAGTTCACAAAGAACGAAAAAGCAGGATTTGGAAATACAGTAAGAACGCGCGTGGATGAGTACTTCAAGTCCAACAAAATAGAAAGAACTGGTGATTATAGAATTTGGATTAAAGTGATTGTACTACCCTTGATTTATCTGGCGCCTTTTGCCTTGATGTTAATGGGGATTGGAGGTAATCATTTGCTCGTTTTTTATGGATTATGGTTTCTTATGGGGATTGGAATTGCTGGTTGCGGATTAGGAATTGTGCACGATGCTTGTCATGGGGCATTATCGAAAAATAAGACAGCCAATTGGCTCGTTGGAATGGTACTAAACCTTGCAGGAGGACATGTGCTTAACTGGAAGATTCAGCACAATGTATTGCATCATTCCTACACAAATATCGATGGCTATGATGATGATATTGATCCAGGAGGAATTATGCGTTTTTCGCCACATCAACCTGTGAAGCCATTTTATCGTTTTCAAATTGTTTATGCCTGGTTCTTGTATGGTTTGATGACTTTTTCGTGGGCAACCTATAAAGATTTCGTGCAGTTGTTTAGATACAACAAGAAGGGCTTGCTTGCTACGCAGAATACAACATTCAAAGCGGAACTATTTCGAATCATTGGAAACAAAGTCATCTACTATGCGATTTTTATTGGACTTCCATTTATCTTTCTCGATGTAGCTTGGTATCATATATTGTTGGGATGGTTTGTTATGCACTTTGTCGCTGGTTTGACATTAGCTTGCATTTTTCAGCCAGCTCACGTAATGCCTACTTCAGAATTCCCATTGCCAGATAAAGACAACAACATTGATGGAGACAGAGCAGTTTATCAACTTTTGACGACTTCAAATTTTGCTCCTAAAAATAGAATATTGTCATGGTACGTTGGCGGGCTCAATTATCAAATTGAACACCATCTTTTTCCTACGGTATGCCACGTAAATCATCGAAAAATTTCAAAAATTGTCGAGAAAACTGCGAAAGAATTTAATCTCCCGTATAATTCAGAACTAACCTTCATTGGTGCACTGTTCAAACATGGGAAGATGTTACATAGTCTGCGAAAGTAAGACCATTACTACAGTAATTGTATTAACGAAACACACCTCTCCATGGGTGTGTTTTGCGTTAAGGCTGTTTAGGTTAAGAGTAGTTTCACACTTGCTAGTATGAGGACAAATGCCAGTAGATATCGAACTCCCTGACTGTTTATTTTTTTACTACCAAAGTATCCGCCCAAGTAGCCTCCAACTAATGCTAGGAACACAAACCACCAAGCGTTAGGGTCTAATTTGATTCCTGTACTGATTTGCCCAACCATTCCAGAAGCAGAGTTAACCCAAATGAACAATGCTGATACGGCTGCGGCTTCCTTCATTTTACCCCAGTGCATGAGTAAGATGACAGGGCTTAAAATTATTCCCCCACCGATACCAATCAGTCCTGAGAAGAAACCAATTCCCGCCCCGACAAGTATTCCTTGATGCATTTTTACGGGGCGTATTTCATTACGCTCCTTGCCGAAAACCTGTAGCATTTTTAGAATCGCGAAGATTAAGAAAACCCCAAGTATGACCTTGTAGATTTTAGTGTCCACCTCAATCATTCCTCCCAAAAAGGATAGGGGGATAGAGCCAATTGCAAATGCTAAAAATAGTTTCGGATTGAAATATCCAGATCTCCAGTAATGATAAAAGGAGATCGCTGCCACGAATAGGTTTAACAACAATGCTGTGGGCCTCATAACCTCTGGAGAAAATGAAAATAATGCCATCATTGCCAAGTATCCACTCGCTCCTCCATGCCCGACACTCGCGTATAAAAACGCAACTACTGGCAATATGATTAAGAAGATGGTAGTACTGTCCATTCGTATCCGTTATGTT
>CAJQOB010000200.1 GCA_905479845.1 uncultured Flavobacteriales bacterium | reverse complement strand
TCCATGAGGAAACATTCAGTATGTTGGGAAAGACCTTTACACTGAAATATTCAGCCTATTTTACAGGAGGGGATGATGATATTTTGTTCGTAATTGAAGAACATGACCCATTTCCCGTATTGGCGAGCGACCTATTGGATAAAAACATTCTGAATGTACTATCCTACAATATTTATATGCTGACACCTCCCATCGCATTTACAGATCAAAGCACGCGCGCTGAGTTTATTGCCGATCATGTGCATGGATATGATGTGATTATTATCAATGAGGCATTTGATAACGCTGCACGTGACATCCTAACAACGAATTTAATGGTAGAGTACCCATACTTTACCGCTGTTGTTGATGAACCCGGATCTCTAGAAGACGGTGGAGTTCTCATCTATAGTAAGTGGCCTATTGGGTATTCAGAAGATATCGTCTACTCAGATTGTGATGGAGATGACTGTTTAGCGGCAAAAGGTGCCATGTATGCACGTATTGATAAACTCGGAACCAATTATCATGTTTTTGGGACGCATACTCAAGCATGGGCTGATCCAGTAAATGTTGCAACTCGTCAAGCGCAAATGACGCAATTGAAAAATTTTGTAGACGCGAAAAATATTCCTTCTAATGAAGCTGTGATTCTCGGTGGAGACTTTAACGTTGAAAAAACAGCCAATTTTCTCAATGAATACAATCAAATGTTCACTATTCTCGATTCATCAGAACCTGATTATCTGGGGCGTCCGTATACTTTTGATGAGACATTAAGCGATTACGCCAGTGGCGGTGGGTTTGAATACCTAGACTACGTGATGACTGAAAATGCACATCGAGTGCCTGACACAAGTACAAATACGGTAATCGTACTGCGCAGCATTGAAGATGACATGTGGGATATCTTCGATTTGTCTGATCACCTAGCAGTTCAAGGTCGATTTGTATTCCCTGATCCATCAGCAAGTTTTGTAGAAACTGAAAATGAGATGGATTTATTTGTGAGTCCAAACCCTTCTTTTTCGACAATCTCGATCAACTCAAAGAATGCAGCGGAAGGCGCTTTTGAAATTCACACGCTACTTGGAGAATTGGTTCATTCGGGTAAACTTGAATCTGGAAACTGCATAGTGGACCTTTCGAACTTATCTCCAAACATCTATTTTATATCTATTGGAAATACAAGAGTGAAGTTAGTTAAGATGTAGATGAACTCTTCGTTGATGCTCCAATCAGTGATTGGATAAAGGGGGCAGAAAAAATATATCTATCTCATTGTAAGGTATGCGTGCATGACCCGACTACTGGATTCAAATTGATGCTATGAAAGTTACACTATTCATTTTTGCGTTGACCATTGGGTCATTCGGATTCTCGCAAGGACTCATTGACGGTTATTTTAAAGGCAAAGGCAAGGTCGATATTGCTGTATCCGGTTTTTTTCAGACGGCAAGAAATTATTTTGCAGGTTTCGATGAAGTTTCGCTTTCACAGCCTCCGTTTTCAGGAGATGGGGTTAGGAAGTTCAACAGTTTTGGTCTTTTTGCGGAATATGGAATTACGGATAAATGGGACGTGATTGTCAATGCACCATTCATTAATGGGCATTTTCAGGATGGAGGAGTAGCGACAAAGTATGAATTGCTGAGAGCCAAAGTTGGAGGAAGAGATTTAAGCATCATTCCAGCATTACAAGTGTCTTTCCCAATGACGAATTACGAAACTGAGAACTTAGAAGCAATTGGTCAACGAGCGACACTTATTTCTCCAAAGATTGTCGTTCAGCATAATTTACCGAAAGGATTGTTTGTTCAAGCTCAAACAGGGTACAATTACGCATTAGACCCTGTGGCATCTTCAGTTGGAGCATCAGTTAAGCTTGGAGGATCTTTTGGTAAGTTTTATACGGACGTTTGGTATGATTTCCAACATGGTTTCGGAGATAAGGACTTTCTGAAACCGCCTCCCGTTTCATTTAGAGAATATACGGTGAGCTTACACCGATTTGGAGGAGTCGTTTATTACGGCATCAATAATACATTCGGAGTTTTTGTGAACGGATCGTACATATTTAAAGGAAGAAATTCCTACAGAATTTATGGATTTGGAACAGGACTTGTTATTAAATTAAAGGTGAACGAATAGTATGCTCGGAATATACTTTTAAAGCAGTTGCGATTTTCACAATTCGTATTCTCTTGCTTGCTTAAATCAATATGGAGAATTGCTGGATTGAAGTGATCTTTGAATAAACCAATTAATTCATTGATTATGAAAAGTATTTCAATCATTACATTTTTTCTGTTGTTCTCTTTTTTCTCAATTGCAAACAGCAATAAGACCTTATTGGCCAATAAACCAATTGATTCTACCTATTTTAAGAATCACGGCATATATCTTAGCCTTTCGCCTCTCACAGTGGGTTCTTCGATTAATACCGACACAAAAAATCATTCCTTTATTTTTTCAAGTAGAGTTGGAGTTAACTGGATGACTAAAAAGTACCGAAAGTTCGGTGTGTTCGGGGCGTTTGGAACTAACATTAACTTTTTCGGAACA
The DNA here is from genome assembly GCA_905479845.1 of uncultured Flavobacteriales bacterium. Classification (GTDB taxonomy): domain Bacteria; phylum Bacteroidota; class Bacteroidia; order Flavobacteriales_D; family Crocinitomicaceae; genus UBA4466. The sequence goes on along the minus strand of CAJQOB010000200.1, from coordinate 2,948 downwards.
TCACTTAAAACGAACGAATTTGGGTTCACAGTTGGAAAGTTGTACAAAGATAAGAACAGTGGATTCTGGGACTTGAACGTTGGAATATCCTATGTTGGACGCGAGGCCAGAACGACAACTCAATCAGGCTCATTTTGGGATGGAACTAGCTCGACTTCGGTGAAAATTGATCGAGCCGAAACATTTGGTATTCCCTTTGAAGCAACATTTTATGGTTCAAAGTTTCCCTTCGGTGCAGGGATAGGAATTGCTGGAAATTTGAATGTAGAGCAGCCGTATATTGGTCTTTCATTCCGCTTGCGCTTAGGAACCCCTGTCTTAAAAACACATTCAACCTCGAAAAGAAAGAATTCATCGAAAATATAACTCAATTCGCCCTGAAAACACCACTAAATCACCCAAATAACGGTTCCTACTTATTTTCTACGTACCTTTGCACCTAATTTTATAGATAATAAATGACATTTGAGGAACTCGGGCTGAAGAGTGAGGTGTTGAAGTCGTTAGAAGAACTTGGGTTCTCGACACCTACTCCGATCCAGCAAGAAGCTATTCCTCACCTACTTGGTGAAGAAAGCGATTTTGTTGGTTTAGCTCAAACAGGAACGGGAAAAACAGCGGCTTTTGGTCTTCCGCTAGTTAACAGGATTGATACATCGATGAAAATCCCACAAGGATTAATCATCTGCCCAACACGGGAATTGTGTCTCCAAATCGCAAAAGATTTAAAACAATTTTCAAAACATTTGAAACTGAATGTAGTGGCCGTTTACGGTGGAACTGACATTCGTGCTCAGATGAAAGAAATCAAACGTGGAGCAAACGTAATCGTTGCTACTCCAGGACGACTGTGTGATTTGATCAAACGTAAAGCAATTACGCTTGGTGAGGTTGAAACAGTAATCTTGGATGAGGCAGATGAAATGCTCAACATGGGATTCAAGGAAGATATTGATGCTATCCTTGATCAAACTCCTACGTACAAGAATGTTTGGTTGTTCTCAGCGACAATGCCGAAAGAAGTGGCAAGCATCGCGAAAAACTACATGGAAAAACCATTAGAGGTTTCCATTGGTCACAAGAACCAAACGAATGAAAATATCGACCATATCTACTTCATGGTGAAGGAGAGAGATCGTTACCGCGCTTTGAAGCGTCTGATCGATTTCAACCCAAACATTTATGGATTGGTTTTCTGTCGTACTCGTCGTGAAACAGCGGAAGTAGCCGAGAAGCTTGGTAAAGAAGGATACAGCGCAGAACCATTGCACGGAGATTTGTCTCAAGCGCAACGTGATCGCGTAATGCAGCGTTTCAGAACGAAATCAATTCAATTGTTGGTGGCTACAGATGTTGCCGCTCGTGGAATTGACGTAGATGATATTACGCACGTGATTAACTACAATCTTCCTGATGAAATCGAAAACTATACGCACCGAAGTGGTCGTACAGCTCGTGCAGGGAAGCATGGTGAATCATTGGTATTGATCAATACCCGTGAATCAAACAAAATCAGAATCATTGAGAAGAAAATCCGTACGACATTTGTTGAAGGAGCCATTCCTAGTGCTAAAGAGATTTGTGAGATTCAATTGATGAAATTGATCGATAATGTTGCAAATACTGCTGTTCGAGAAGATGATATTCAAGAATTCATGCCGCTTATCATGAGTGAGTTTGAAGAGCTTTCAAAAGAAGAAATCGTTAAACGTTTTGTTTCTGCTGAGTTCAATAGATTCATTGAATACTACGAACGTGCTGGAGATTTGAACGCAGCTGCCGATAAAGGTGGACGTGAAGATAAATTCGGACGCGGAGGTCGCGGAAGAGATCGTGATGGTGGCGGAAGAGATAGAGGTCGTGGAAATCGTAACGATGAGAATAAGACGCGTTTCTTCGTAAACCTTGGTAAAAAAGATGGATTGAATCCTGGTGGATTATTGCGTGTTGCATGTGATAGCACTGGATTGCAATCATCGAGCTTTGGACGAATTGATATTCTGTCTTCTTACTCGTTCTTCGAAGTGGAGAATGATTTGGCGGATAAAATTTTGAAAGAAGTTAATGGTGCCGATTACGAAGGACACACGCTGAACATTGAAGTTACCAAAGGTAAGTCCGGAGGTGGCGGAGGTCGTTCTGGTGGAAGTGGAAATCGTCGTTCGACGCCAAGACCTGGTGGCGGTCGCTCTAGCGGAGGATTCAGAAAATCTGGTTCTGGCGGAGGAGATAGAGATCGTAATCGAGATCGCTCAAGAAATAGAAGATAATCAACTACATATTTTATAGATTTTATGGAAATCAGAAACATCGCAATTATTGCTCACGTCGACCACGGAAAGACGACGTTAGTAGACAAGATGATTGAGGCTGGAAGCGTTACCGATGAAAGAGATCGTCCGAAAGGAGAACTCATCATGGATAACAACGATTTGGAACGTGAACGTGGAATTACCATTGTTTCGAAAAACGTTTCGGTAACATATAAAGGAACAAAAATCAACATCATTGATACTCCTGGTCACGCCGATTTCGGTGGTGAGGTTGAGCGTGTATTGAACATGGCGGACGGTGTTTGTTTGCTTGTTGATGCCTTCGAAGGACCAATGCCACAGACGCGTTTCGTACTTGGAAAAGCATTGGAACTTGGTTTGAAACCATTGGTTGTTGTCAATAAAGTTGATAAAGACAACTGTACTCCTGATGAGGTTCACGAGAAAGTATTTGATTTGATGTTCGAATTGGATGCTAACGAAGAGCAATTAGACTTCCCTACAATTTACGGTTCTGCGAAGAACAACTGGATGTCTACTGATTGGAAAAACGAAACTGATTCTATCGTTCCATTATTGGATCAAATTTTAGAAACGTTTCCACCAATCGTCATTCCTGAAGGAAATACACAAATGTTGATTACATCTCTTGATTTCTCATCATTTGTTGGACGT
>CAJQOB010000199.1 GCA_905479845.1 uncultured Flavobacteriales bacterium | reverse complement strand
CGCCTCAGGTGTAGATATAACAGATGGGACAACTATTTTCCAGACTAATGTGCTGACAGGTAGCTATACGATTGGACCATTTGCTGCAGGGGTAAGCAAAACGATTTCTGTTGAGGGAACGAATTACGGTGGGTGCGATATCAGTTCTGCAACTTTAACCGAATCGTGCGTTTGTTCGAATCCTCCGGTTGCCGTGACAAATTCGATTAATCTTGATTGTATCAACCTTGATTTTGACATTGAAACAACAGTAACCAGTTTTGGAGATGGCAGTGCTGCCGATATTTGGATCGACGGATTACTTGTTCAATCCAATGCAGTGTTGAATACTACATATACTTTCACAGGATATGCAACGGGAAGCCACGCAATTGATATTACCGCAACGGGTGGTGCATTTGTAGTCTGTGAAACATCTTACTCTGAAACTTCTGTGTGTACTCCAGATATTTGTAGCGATGCGATCGATGTTTTAGGTGTTTCGACGACTGTCGACTTATCTGTAGCTAACAATGATAGTGGCGAAACTGATGGAGTTGGAGAACCCAATACAATTTCAATGGGTAATGGAACAACGATGAGCAATTGTGGATCGGGTCCTCAACACTCGGCGTACTACTACACGGATTATACAGACCTTTGGTACAAGATTGATATTCCGAACGGCTCAGATCAGTTCTCACTTTCTTTTACTGGATTGACTTGTCCTGTGGCAATTTTGCCATACACAGGGGCTTGTGGTTCACTTTCTTTGATGAATATCGGCACGGCATTTTCAGGTGGAATTGTTGATGCTGATTTCGATGCTAACGTTGACAACGAAAATGGTGATGAACCTTTCATTTCAACCGATGGAACTATCCATTTCAGAGGAGCGGATGTGATCTCTGCTTCAACAGGAACTATTTATCTCAGAATCATTCCTCACGATGATCAAGCGTCAGGAACAAATTGCAACCCTGCAGATATCAGCTATTGCTCTTTCGATCTAATTGCAACTTCTCCCCAGCCGAATGATATCTGTCCTGATGCCATCGATATTGTGGATCCAACTACTTCTTTACCCTTGACGGCTACAGGGGATATTAGCCAATCGAATATTGACCCTGATACTCACGATGAGGTGAATGGTGAGAGTTGCAATGGAATCAATTTTGCGACATCCGAAGAGGATTTGTGGTATAGCGTTGAAACTCCAGCAACAGGTAATTACTATTTGAATGTAGACATCAACTTTACTGGGACAGCAGGTCCAATGTATGTTCTTCTTCATAACTATTGTGCAGCGGGAGATACTGATCCAATCGGCTGTATGAGTATTTCGTCGAGCGGGACAGTTGTTTTCGATCAAACAAACATCACGAATTTTGACAACGCGTTGACTGCTGGGAATGAGTATAAAATTAGAATTGTAAAGCCCACAGGAAGCTTGGCGTCATCCTTTAATATCACGGGAAATTTAGTGGCAGAAAACGATAATTGCGAAATTATGCAACAGACTTTCCCCGGTTTCGACTTGGATGCTGGTCCGCAAACGGCAAACTTCAATTTTGCTTCAGAATCGGGATCAGCACCAACCCAAACTGGCAATGATCTCTGGTATCAATTTGATCCTGTAGCTGGCACGGATAAAGGGAATTCTGTTTACTCGTCTTCTGTTGACCTTCAAGTTGGAGGCTTAACCGCTGGACAGGAATTAACGGTAATGATTTACAAACGAAATGGAGCCTCTAGTTGTGCTAGCTTGGCAAGTGATTTCATTTATGCACAGACGATTACTACCAACGGTACTGCGGTGTTGAATTGTTTGGATGAATTGCACGGAACATCAGCTACTGGAGATGGGTACATCTTAAGAGTGATCCAAACTGCAGGAGCGATTGCAGACAATGTGTTTTTGCAAGCATTTCCTAATCCCGTTGGCCCTTTCAATAATGATTGTGAAAACATTTGGGACGGTTCAGGACCATCTATTGTTGGTGGAGGAAACGCAACGAATTATTTCAATCCATGGTTCATTCCTGCGGGAACTACTAACTACGTTGTCGATGATTTTGAAAATGCAACGGATTGTCATCCAGATATTACTTCTTCAGATTGTGGAGGAGTCAACTTGACTTATGACCGAGACCTTTGGTTCATTTTTGAGGTTCCTGCTAGTACATGTGGGTCGACGGGCTTGAGTTCTTCCTCAGTGATTAATAGTATGGACATTACGTACAATGCCGGGAACGCATTTCGTGATGGCTATGCATTCGTATATGATGGGTGTACGGATGCCGACTTGATCGCTTGCAGTGGTTCATTGGATGGTGCAGGAGAGACCTGGACAGTGACGGGGTTAACGCAGGGACAATTCTACTTACTACGCGTTAAACCGTCATCATTAAATTCCGATGACGAATACTCATTTGATATTACTATCGAGGAAGGAACAGCTCGTCCCTGCAATGATGAGGCATCTTCTGCGGAAGCAATGCCTGTTAATTCGTGCAACGACTATGATAACCTACCAACATGGTCAATGCAGGGAGCATCAGAATCAGCGGGTACCGGAGTTCCAGAAAGCGAAGTTTGGTTCACATTTGTCGCTCCAAGTCCTGCAAATGGCGGCCCATATTTCAATGCAAATAAAAGTTGGGTGACCGTATTTTTTGAAAATACCACTGGTACATCGACAGGGCCTTTGTCATTGCAGTTGTATAATGCGCCGACGTCAATAGTTGCAACTTCAAACACATTTACCACAGGAACTGCAGCGGGAAGTCAGGGCTTTGCTCAATTTGGACATTTGAACCCGGGACAAACGTACTACCTCAGGTTGTATTCCAAAGAGAATGAAACGACAGCTGTTGATTACAAATTGAACGTGTACACCCCAGATGCAAATACAAGCCCTTGGGAATGTGGGATGAATAATCAATCACTCACTTCTGGATGTTCGGAAGGTTGTAATGATTTACGAGAAGCTTATTTCAAAATTGACCTGCCAGTAGGAACTCCTTCGAATAGCTTCTGGATGATAGAGGTTGTAGGAGAAGACCAATTATTGGATTTCGAATTGAGATCGCAATACCTCACAGAGTCATCCGCTACAGAAGGGGACATCGATGATTACGATTTGCCGTGTTCATCTCGACCTTTGGAGCCAGGAGTAACAATGGTTAGTGAGGTACTGGGAGTAACTGTTCCAACTACTGGAGAATCGTGTAATTTGAATGGTGATCCCACTGATGGCGGCTCTGGCGCTCGTAGAGTGTATCAAGGAATGAATGGTCCTGCAGCTGGAATGAAGGACTACTATTATGTCAAGGTGTTTATGGACCCTAGTGATCCGAATTATTCAAGTACAACAGGATTGAAAATCTGTACAATCAATTTCAATGGCCCATATTCGACGCAAGCCTTGGCTGAAAGTGGAGGGTTAGCAGATGAAATTTGCACAACAGCGCCATTAGCTGTGGAGTTAATTTCTTTCAGTGGTGAGGCAATCGGAGATTTGAATGTATTGACGTGGGAAACGGCAACGGAAATTGAGAACAGTCATTTTGTAGTGGAGCATTCAATAGATGGTGTCGTCTTCTCTCCAATTGGAACAGTTGATGGTAGCGGAACAACAACAGAAAGTCAGAGTTATTCATTTGAGCATCGAGTGGATAAGAAATTGAACTATTATCGTTTGAAGCAATTCGATTTTGATGGAGATATTTCGGCCAGTAACGTTGTGGTAATTGAGTCGAAAAAAGTGGGAGTAAAGCTGTATCCAAATCCATCAAAGGTGGGGAAGGAAATAATTGTGAGTTCTGAGCTGCGAATCTCTTCAATTGCGATTATTAAACTGGATGGAACGACTATTCTGACAAGAACAGGTATCGGTCAAAAGACAATGGTTCTAGATGCTATGTATGATCCGGGAGCCTATGTCGTTGTTATTTCAACCAACGAAGGTGGCAGAGAAACATTGAAGCTAATAATTCAATAAAGCAATTCAGTTTTGTTTTTTGTACTCTGAAGGAGTGCAGCCAATTATTGCTTTGAAGGTGGTGTTGAAGGTGGATTTCGAGCGGAAACCACTTTCTTTAGCTATTCCCTCTATTGTATAGGCATTGTAGGCATCGTCAAGAATGAGTTGGGAAGCATATTTCACTCGTTTCTCATTGATAAATCGATTAAAGTTCAATCCATCCTTCTTATTGATTGCCTGAGAAAGATATTTTGAATTCATATTCATTCGCTTGCCTAACTCATGAATGGATATATCAAAGTTCAGGTATAGCTTTTCTGACTCAACTAAGTCATCAACGGAAGAAAAAAGCTCTTCTAATTTCGGATCAACAGTTGATACTTGTTCCTTTACTTTAACTGACTTGGGAGCTTCATTCGGAACATTTTGTACAACCCTCAGGTAACGCGCAATAACACGAATTTGATAATACCCCAAGTACATGGTCAAAATTAGAATTGATAGGTTGAAGAGTAATTCGGAGACGAAGGAACTCACCAACTCAGAAAGAATAACACCAATGTAAAAGACAACATAGAAGAAAAGAGATATACGCGACCAATTGAGGTTTACAACGTCCTTAGAAGCATAGTTTTCACGGTTGTGTAGTTCGGCACGTCTGAGCTTAATGAAGTTTAAAATGATTAACGTTCCACTGTAAAGAGGGAACAAGTATTTCATTGTTTTCTCTGTGAAATTAATTCGGATAGAGTGAATAGTTGGATTTTCCGGAGAAGTGTAGTTGAGTGTTTCCAGAATTATTGCAATAATCAGAACAATTAATGGAATGAATGCAAGCAAACGATCCATCTTATTAGGCTGATTTAACCAAATAGTGTTAAATCGATAGAAAAACAACCCAACCGTAATTGTGCTAGGAATGAAGAGCCATATTAAGGGAATGGCAATATGAATCCACCCCACATTGATGACCAAGTAGAACAACGCAATAAACATAAGGTTAAGGAAGAGTAAGATGCCATTTCGACTTACCTTCTTGGGGAGTAGTTTAGTTGCGAGCAATAAAACGATGAAAATTGTACAAGCCAAGGCAATTGCTGTTTCAAATGCTACCGAGACGTAGTAAATACTTTCCATGCATCAAAAATAGGGAAACGGAACCGCATTCTCAATAAATGAAAATCTGCAATTATAAAGTATCTGCTTGACTTTGTCAGAACCTTAACCAAAGGATCAGCTCACAGTGACATTAGATTTCTTGGAATACCGTTTCCAAACGTTTCAATTCTTTGTTAACCTGGTTGACTCCAACGAGACCGCCTGACACGCCAGATGAAGATTTGCGGATCGCAGCGATCACCGTTTTGTCATCTCGCTCTTTTACGTCAACATTGAATTCGAAGTACTTATAAAAAGCGCCGAGCATCAGACGAAGAATGCGGTTTCCTTTTGTGTAAGTGCGATCGCCGAGTGCTCCCTCTTTTATGATGTACCGATCCGTACTGAGTGCTTTTTCAATGGCAATGCCAATTTCGTCGGCTGTTGCATTTTCGTAGATAAATTCGAATCGGTTTTTGTCGCTGAAGTGAACGGATTGAAAATGTTTCATAGGTGTTTAGTTTATAGAAAAGTACGAATTAAAGAGTTGATAACTGGTCGAAACAGAAAATCGCCCCAAATTTCTTCAGGGCGATTTAGGAGGATGTGATAGATTTAAGTGCTGATAGAAGTTGGGTTTCTCAATTCTCAACTCACCCCAGCATACGCTAAACTTACTTTATCATCACCTTTTGAACTTCTTCATTGTTTCCATTTTGAATGGTGATCGTGTACATTCCAGAACCAAATTTTTTCAAATCAATTTCCTTCTCGTAGCTTCCTGAGAATTTACCAAGATCTTCTTCGAATACCTTTTTTCCTGAAGCATCAGTAACTGTAATGTTCGTTTTTTGCTTCTCATCACTTTCGTATCGAATCTTGAACGTTCCATCATTTGGATTCGGGTAAACATCCATGTTTTCAGATGATTGTTCGAATCTCATTTTTGTTTCTGAAGCAGCCTGCCTTTTCATCATAGTTTTCTGTTACAAGAACGATTGTGTGATCTTCAGCATCTTTCGATTTCCAATCTAAGTCATGTTCTTCGTCCGAATGAATGTCGATTCGTCGAGTAATGATTTTTACATCATCTCCACCGTCCTCGATTAATTCTTCGAGTTCGAGCTCAAGTCCTTCCAAGTTTTCTTCAAGCTCATCGCTATGAATGAAGATATTCATGTCATCCTCATCAATCATCTCAAACATGTGGATGTCGTTCATTTCATCTTCTGTCAATTCTACCTCTTCACCGTTCACAATTTTCTTCACGGTATTATTTCCTTCGTCATCTACTTCCACGGAAATTTCAATGCGCTCTTCATGATCGCCCATTTTTTCATCGTCAAAATGCATTTTGATTACTTTTCCATGGTTCCCATGATGACTTTTGATTTCCATCAACTCGTCTTCACTCATTTCCACTTCAACGCCATTCACGATATTATCTGCGATTGTCAGGTCACGAAGTAGATTGGGCGAAGGATGGCGCGTCGGGATATTCAACCTTCGTCAATGGAACGTATGATGTGTGTGTGTTCGATGTCATGATGCCACACATGGATGGTTTTGACCTCACCGAGAAAATTCGAGCTCGTGGAAATATAACACCCATCATTTTTCTCACAGCGAAGAAGATGAAGGAGGATATGATCAAAGGGTACCGCGTTGGTGCTGATGATTATTTGAACAAACCCTTCGATATCGAGATTTTACTCTTGAAACTGGAAGCATTATTTAGTAGGAGTGGAAGCGTCAATTTAGCTCCAGTTGAAGAAAGTTATTCTCTCGGTGAATACCGTTATGAGGTAAAACCACGCTTGCTTCATGTTAAGGATGCTCCTAAGAAGCTTTCTCCCAAAGAGGGAGCGTTGTTGGAGATGCTGTGCCGGCACTTGAATGATGTAACTCCACGCGAAAAGGCATTAGTGGAAATCTGGAAAGAAGACAATTACTTCACGACTCGAAGCATGGATGTGTACATTGCAAAGCTGAGAAAATACCTGAAGGGAGATGCTTCAGTGAAGATTGAGAATGTGCATTCGAGCGGGTATGGATTGTACGTGAAATAGTGATTTTAACAAATCAATAATAATCGCGTTTTTCCGTCTTTTTCAATCGGTGCTCGGTGTACGCAGGGTAAACATTCACTTTCGGGGTGGTTAACGGCCAGTCTCCATAAGTGACCAATTCCTAAATTGATCGGCTGCGCGTTTTCTTTTGCTCGATAATGTAAGTCAAAGAAATGTTCCTTCAAGAATGAGTCAAATCCTTCCTCTGGACCGTCGTACAGTTGTTTCAGTTCGCATCTGATTTCTGGGATATTTATCTTCTGTTCGGTTTGAGAATTTGGAAGAACATCACTCGAGGCACCGTGATAAGTGCACAAAAAAGTGCTCGTCGGAATAGGAGAGCGGTCTACGTGATAAGAATAAACGTCCGTTGGGAAAAAGAAATCATCTTTCTCATATTCCTTGATGAGGTTTAGAACTGGCGATGCCCCATGAGCATCTAACAATCGCAAATCATTCAATAAGATTTCGCGAGCAATTTGTCCTTGTTCGCTTAATTGAAGCGCGTTAAGTGTGTCCGTGTCAAGTTCGACAATGTTTTCAGTGAGTTCTATCTTGTTAACGATTTCGGAAAAATCACCCTTCAAATTTCGTGACCAGCAGGCAACGTTTAGATCTCCTTGAAATGGAGTAGAGACTAGGTCTTGAAAAGTAGTGACAGAAATCATTTGATCCTCAGTTTTAGACAATGTTCAAATATCACAAATTATTCAATCATTGCGACAACTCGTGCCGGTGCCGCTGAGGCTCCAACAATTTTGAGAGGAAAAACAGCAACTTTAAATCCTTTCGTAGGAAGTGCGTCCAGATTCACGAGTTGCTCCATGTGACAGTACTCTTTTCGTTGTCCCACGAGGTGAGCTTCCCAGAACAATTCTGGATTGTTTGTCTCTTTGGCTTTTTTAATCAAGTGTTTTAAAGGCACATCCCAACCCCAGGAATCGATTCCCATTACTTTAATTCCTTGCTCAATGAGCCATTCTGTAGCCTGTGCGCTCATTCCTGTTCCTTTATCGGGAAAATCCTTGGTGCCGTTGTATTTACTTCTGCCAGTATTGATTAATACAATCATGCCCTTCTCAAGAGATAATTTTTCCCGGTTAAGAAAATCTTGAATGTCCTGAACCGTTATTGCATCAAAATCTTCTTTGTGCTTCATGTCAATCACAACACCTTCTCCATAGCACCAATCCAGCGGAATTTCATCGATGGTTTTTGCTGGTTTTCCATTTACGGTTGGAGAGTAGTGCCAAGGAGCATCAATGTGAGTGGTTGAATGCACACCCATTTTTTTGATGGTGTCATCTGCCCAGCCTTGAAAACCCTTAGGACGTAATTTTTTTGGTAAGCCCAAGAATCGAAGCAATAAACCTGCTTTCTTATGCGGTTTATGCTTGATTTTCACTTTCATGAACCAAGGGTCGGTCTTATTGTATTGAATAGGTTTTGATAGGTCTATGATTTTCATTTTTGCTTGTATTACAGCGCTTCTATTTTCGGCAAAGAGCCAAGGTGGTTAAACGTTCGAACGTAAACAGGTTGAGGATAAAATTCAATCATGTAACAACTACTCATCCTGCTTGGATGGACATTTGTGAGTTCCATGAGTGCAAAATACGCAGCAGTCGTCTCCTTCCGGTGTAAGTTCAGTAGTACATTTTTTACAATTGTACTTAATAAGGCAAACTTCCGTCGGGAGTTTTTCTACGGCCTTGTGCCCGCATTTCGGACAAGTGATTTCTGATGTTTCTGATGAATTTGTTGAATTTTCAGCATCGCAACAAGACTCTGTCTGTTTTTTATCAACAATCTCCTCCTTGTCAGCTTGGTTTTCACAATTGACATTCAAAGCGATTAACACTGAAAGTATTAGTACATTTTTACAAATGAATAAGATGCGCATTTCCCTGTTCGTTTGAACTAAAGATACTCCTTTATTCATTTACGTCTGAATTATTTTAGACGAGAACAGGAAATGATATCAAGGTGAATACCTAATCATTCAGCTTCAAAACAGCCAAGAAAGCTTCCTGAGGAATTTCAACTCGACCGATCTGACGCATTCGTTTCTTTCCTGCTTTTTGCTTTTCGAGAAGCTTACGTTTACGTGAGATATCACCACCGTAACATTTCGCAGTAACATCTTTACGAAGCGCCTTGATTGTTTCACGAGCAATAATTTTCGCTCCAATGGCAGCTTGAATTGGAATTTCGAACTGCTGTCTTGGGATCAAATCCTTCAACTTGATACAAATTCGTTTTCCAAGATCATAAGCATTGCTTCTGTGAACAAGAGCAGATAATGCATCAATTTGCTCAGAGTTCAACATGAGATCCAATTTGATCAAATCTGATTTTCTATATCCGATAGGGTGGTAATCGAAAGATGCGTATCCACGAGAAACTGTTTTCAAACGATCGTAGAAATCAAAGACAATCTCACCCAAAGGCATCTCAAAGGTAATTTCAACACGATCTTGCGTCAAGTACACTTGGTTTTTCAACTCACCACGTTTTTCGATACAAAGTGTCATAATTTGACCTACGTATTCAGATTTCGTGATGACCTGAGCCTTGATATATGGTTCCTGAATGTGATCCAATTTTGATGGGTCAGGTAATTCAGAAGGGTTATTTACGATCATCTCATCCTCTGGCGTCTTCGATAAAAACGCTTTGTATGATACGTTGGGAACAGTCGTAATTACTGTCATGTTGAACTCGCGCTCCAATCGTTCTTGGATAATCTCCATGTGCAACATTCCTAAGAATCCACAACGGAAACCAAATCCAAGTGCAGCAGATGATTCTGGTTCAAACACCAATGATGAATCATTCAATTGCAATTTCTCCATTGAGTAACGCAATTCTTCGTAATCTTCAGTGTCAACAGGGTAAATTCCTGCGAATACCATTGGCTTCACGTCCTCGAAACCTTTTACGGCATCTTCACATGGAGTTGCGTGACTCGTAATCGTATCTCCAACTTTTACTTCGGCAGCCTTTTTAATCCCAGAGATGATATAACCAACATCACCTGTCAAAACTTCCTTTTTCGGACTTATTGACATCTTTAGTATGCCAACTTCCTCCGCGTTGTAATCTTTACCTGTATTTAGGAAGCGAATTTTCTCTCCTTTTGAGATTTTTCCGTTCAAAACGCGGTAATAAGCAATAATTCCTCGGAACGGATTAAATACCGAATCAAAGATCATGGCTTGAAGTGGTGCATTCGGATCTCCTTTTGGAGCAGGAATACGTTTAATAACAGCGTCGAGGATGTTGTCAACACCCAAACCTGTTTTACCAGAGGCAGGGATAACTTCATCAGGATCACAACCGATTAACTCAACAATTTGATCTGTTACTTCTTCAGGCATTGCTCCAGGCAAGTCCATTTTATTCAGAATTGGAATAATTTCCAAGTCGTGTTCCAGTGCTAAATAGAGGTTCGAAATTGTTTGTGCCTCAATTCCTTGAGAAGCATCGACAATAAGCAAAGCACCTTCGCAGGCCGCAATTGATCGAGAAACCTCGTAAGAGAAATCTACGTGACCGGGGGTATCGATCAGGTTGAGAGTATATTTTATACCGTCCTGCTCGTAATCCATTTGAATCGCGTGACTCTTAATTGTAATTCCACGTTCGCGCTCAAGGTCCATATCATCAAGTGCCTGTGATTGCATTTCACGATCAGAGATAGTTCCAGTAGTTTGTAACAAACGATCGGCTAGGGTACTCTTCCCATGATCAATGTGAGCGATAATGCAGAAATTTCGAATGTGTTCCATAAAATTGTCGGCTAAGGATTTTTTAGCACCCGCAAAGTTACAGGAAAAGATCGAGGATGCCTGAAATCAAGGGCGAAAAGTGTGGTGTGGAAGGGATCAAGTTTTTCTGCGCTTAGAATAAAGGGCTTTCCGTTATATTCTAAGTCTTCGCGAGCGGAGCTCGCTCTTATAAAACATGAGAGGAGAAAACGGGTGTCTTCTCCTCTCAATACCTAAACTACTACTTATGAAAACTAACTTCTACTTAGTTGCTTTGTATAGTTCAAATGCCGTGCCAAAAAACTGAAAAGTGCTGTGCAAGCATATTAATTTTAACATTTGTTGGGTGTTCGTGGGATTTTTTTGAAGGTGGACGAAGTTGTTATAAAACATGAGAGGAGAAAACGGGTGTCTTCTCCTCTCAATACCTAAACTACTACTTATGAAAACTAACTTCTACTTAGTTGCTTTATATAGTTCAAAAGCCGTGCCAAAAACTAAAAAGTACTGTGCAAGCATATTGTATTTAACATTCATTGGCTATTGAGGAAAGAACTCAGGTTATTATAAAAACATAAGAGGAGAAAACGGGTGTCTTCTCCTCTTAATACCTAAACTACTACTTATGAAAACTAACTTCTACTTAGTTGCTTTGTATAGCTCAAACCTCATGCCAAACTAATTTGACACGAAGAAAAATGAAATGAATTTAAGAGATTTTGGCTTTTCGGATAGTCAGTACTTATTCGTTGCGATTGGTTTATAAAATAGAAAGGAGAGAATGCCAGTTCTCTCCTTTCAAAACCTAAACTACTACTACTTATGAAAACTAACTTCTACGTTATTGATGCTTTTTTAACCGTGCATCAAGCGTATTGTTATATGTAATACGCTCAACTCCTCGAAAAATTACAGGGGAGGGTCATTTTTTAACATATTTTTTGTCATTTAGGGCCAAAATGGCTGTTTTTTGCCCGTTTTGCCTCAAATTTGATTGATAATTGTCAGCTCAAGTTGTAAGGTCAAGAGTTAGGGTATATAAATCTACAAGATTTATATAACAGGGATGCTTAACTTTTATAGGGCATCAAGATGCTTAGGAGATAGTCTATCTCTGATTTTCAACTCAAACAGAGAAGATGTTCCAATGAACGAATCGTTTTGTAAATCTATGATTCGCTAGAATTTTGAGAGTCGAAACTGTAGCCATAAACAATAGGGTTTTTACCTCCCATGGGCCTAATGTAAGACGAAAGTTGACCTCGATGATGTATAATGTCGAAAAAATAAAACCACATTAGGTCACATCGGCTCAAAGTTGCAAAAGAGTTGCCGTGAACTAATAGTTCGACGAATGTATTGTTCCAATCATCATTGCTCAATTCGTTCAGTTTTTCAATTCCCATATCCCAATACTTTTTCAAATAGTTGGCTGCATCCTCAGGCCCTTCGAAAGGATGAATCAATAATTCATCGCATTTAGTTTCAGTTAGAATGATCTGAAAATCGTAAGTATGTGCTACAATATGCTCTGTAATTTCGTTAGCCGTGCGGTTGTTCTCGGCAGGCTTATATTCCATTTGGTCCGCAGGCAATGAGTTAATCATATTGTAGGTCGCCTGTAATTCATTGGTTAGGCACGATTTGAAAAATTCCAAATTTGTCATAGGGATATAGTTAAATGAAAGTTCTTGAGCTGTAAGTCAACTTCTAAAGATTAATATACGGTAAATTTCTGAATTACACTAATTAGCACTGCCTTTATCCAGGGCAAACTCACACTTTATTGTTGATAAACACCTCAATAATTCACTAAAAATCAATAGTTTAACAGTTTGAAAATGACTATATTTAACTGGTAATCAAACAGTTAAATAATTATGGACACTAACAACAAATTGAACAG
>CAJQOB010000198.1 GCA_905479845.1 uncultured Flavobacteriales bacterium | reverse complement strand
GCAACCATGAAGGCTGGGGGAATGAATTACCCGCTTCACCTTGGGGTAACAGAAGCAGGCGATGGAGAAGATGGTCGTATTAAGTCAGCTGTGGGCATAGGCGCCCTTTTGGAGGATGGTTTAGGTGATACCATTCGTGTTTCATTAACGGAAGCCCCTGAGGCAGAAATACCCGTTGCTGAGCAATTATTAAAAAAACATACAGAAGCACAATCGATCTTTCCGATACAAGAGTCCATCGAAACTTTAGCTTATGATCCCTATTCACATGCGCGCAGAGTTACACGGGAAGTTTCGAAGCTAGGGGATCACAATGTTCCTGTTGTCGTGGCGAATTTGAGTAAAGTTGACGCGATCAAACCTTCTCATTTCTTCGGTTTTGGATACAATTACTCCGTTCCTTTGGACAAATGGAATATCACGGATAGTGCAGCCGACATTGTTTACATCGGAAAACAAACGATTTCTTTCGAAACACCAGGAACTTTAATTGTTCTTTCCGATTACGCCGTCTGGAAACAACTCGAAAACAAAAAGGAAGGACATTTTCCTTTGATAAACAGATCAGATTGCTCCGATTTCACCTCCGACGACATCTTCTACGTGAAACATTTCGCTGAAGACACCGACGTTAATTATTTGCTTGATTACCCTAATGCCATCATTATTTTGGAAAGCGAATACGTTAATAAAGTACAATTATATCGTAATATTCGCTTGATTTTTGCGAATAACAATATATTAAATCCTGTTATTCTATCTTCTAATCACGCTACTACTGATGCCGATACCTTCCAACTTTGGTCTTCATCGGACCTAGGAGTTAGCCTCATTGATGGATTTGGGGACGGTGTGTGGCTACATGGAAACGTTCCTATTGGATTGATCAACTCTACCTCATTTGGAATCTTACAGGCCACAAGAACAAGAATATCAAAAACCGAGTACATTTCTTGTCCATCATGCGGTCGAACCTTATTTGATCTTCAAGAAACGACAGCAAAAATTCGCGCCCGAACCTCTCACTTGAAAGGAGTGAAAATTGGAATAATGGGATGTATCGTAAATGGACCTGGCGAGATGGCCGATGCTGATTACGGGTATGTCGGAACACGCCCAGGAAAAATTCATTTATACAAAGAGAAGGAAGTTGTTCGAAAGAATGTTGACGAAAGCGAAGCCGTTGATGCGCTCATCGATTTAATTCGCGAGCACGGAGACTGGATTGAGCCTTCAATAAGTTAATTCATTCCGGAACGAACTAATGAAAAAATTTTGAGTTGAAAACTTCTCGTTCAAGTGCTGAACCTTATTTGGGCGTTCCTCTCATTGTACACTTGACTCCCACTTTCCATTTTTTGGTGAGGCGCGCTTTTTGTTTCATTCTTTTCTAAGAAAAAGTATTTCACGTCAATCTCTAACGCACAATCGCGGATTAAGCCGAAACCACATATTTCAACTCTCGATAGCACAAAACAGGATAAAAGAGAGTTATTTACCCTTAACTTGTTGGCTTCCAGTCGTAAAACTTACTAAAAAACACGTGCTCAGGATTTCACGATCCCAGATAAGTCAATATGATTGAGCATTTAACTAGATGAACATCGCTTAAAACGCTTTAAAATGGAAAATTCATGTTGAAAGTGGTCCATTTCTTAGTTTCCGACCTTTTAAAACATGAAAAAGATCAAATTGAAAGGTTCCAAAATAAATTTCAGGGTTTATCTTCCCAAATAAACAAGAAGGACAGAAACGTCGCTTGGAGATACTCCACTAATTCTTGATGCTTGTCCAATTGTTGCCGGTTGAATTTCTGTAAGCTTATGTTTTGCCTCAGCACTCAAACTAGATAGTTTTGCAAAATCCATATCCAAAGGAATTTTTACTCCTTCTAATCGATTCATTTTATTTGCCACATCCTGTTCACGCGAAATGTATCCATCGTATTTCATTTGGATCTCAGCTTGCATAATGACATCATCTCGTTCCTCATTCAAGCCTGCCGCCAATTTATTTTCATGGCCATTGTTCATTTCACGAATTTCAGACATCGTTACTCCTGGTCGTGTAATTAGCGAACTCATTTTCACCTGCTGCTTAATTGGAGCACTATTCAATCTTTCCAAAACTGGGTTCGCCGATTCTGGAGAAACACCTTCTTTCGTCAACAAGCGTTTAAGGCGATCCGTTCCATTTGCCTTTTTTTCCATTCTTTCAAGAGCATCATCAGAACTTAAACCAAGAGCATGGCCGATTGGTGTCAATCGTAAATCTGCATTATCCTGGCGTAATAGAATTCGATACTCTGCCCTGCTTGTAAACATTCGATACGGTTCATCCGTACCTTTAGTGATCAGGTCATCAATCAACACTCCAATATATGCTTCACTTCTTGTAAGAATGAACGGATCTTGTTCTTTTACTTTTCTAGCAGCATTTACTCCAGCCATTAAACCTTGACACGCCGCTTCTTCATAACCCGTTGTTCCGTTAATCTGTCCCGCGAAGAACAAATTTGAAACTCGTTTCGTTTCGAGTGTGTGTTTTAATTGTGTTGGTGGAAAGTAATCATATTCAATCGCGTATCCTGGACGGAACATTTTAGCGTTCTCAAACCCTGGAATAGACTTCATTGCTTTGTGCTGAACTTCTTCGGGAAGAGATGTACTGAATCCATTCACATAGATTTCCACCGTATTCCAACCTTCAGGTTCAACGAATATCTGATGACGATCACGGTCAGCAAAACGATTAATTTTATCCTCAATACTGGGACAATATCTTGGTCCGGCACTTTTTATCGCACCATTAAACATTGGCGAACGATCGAATCCTTCTTTCAGCATTTCATGTGTCTCAGGATTTGTGTACGTGATGTGACATGACCGTTGTTCTGAAAGTGGTTTTGTGTTGGAAAAACTAAATTTCGAAGGTTCTTCATCTCCAAATTGCTCTTCCATTTTAGAATAATCCAACGAACGACCATCCACACGAGGAGGTGTTCCTGTCTTCATTCTACCTGTTTCAAAACCAAGCTCAATCAACTCTTCCGTGATTCCTGTTGAAGCTCTTTCACCTGCTCGACCTCCTCCGAATTGTTTCTCTCCGAGGTGGATTAAACCATTTAGAAAGGTTCCATTTGTCAGAACAACTGATTTCCCTTTCACTTCAATCCCAATTGATGTTTTCACACCAACCACTTTGTCGTTTTCAACTATTAGGCCGCTACACATATCCTGCCAAAAATCAACCCCTGGGTTTCTTTCAAGCATTAACCTCCACTCTTCTGCAAAACGCATTCTGTCGCTCTGAACTCTCGGCGACCACATTGCGGGACCTTTTGATCGGTTCAACATTCGGAATTGAATTGCGCTCAAATCGCTTACAATTCCAGACCCTCCACCAAGCGCATCAATCTCGCGAACGATTTGCCCTTTAGCCACACCACCCATCGCTGGGTTGCAGCTCATTTGGGCAATCGTGTTCATGTTCATCGTGAGCAACAGGGTAGAACAACCAAGTTTTGCGGCTGCATTCGCAGCCTCACACCCAGCGTGCCCAGCACCCACCACAATCACATCATATTCCTTCAGCATCCCTTTATTGTTTCACGTGGAACAATTCATTTGTTCGTTGCAACACAAAATTACAACACTTTTAATTAAGACTATGTTTCACGTGGAACAATTAAGCCTAACGCCCAATTCTCTTTAGCCGTCATTTCACTTTGTTCTTCTTGCGACTTATCATTATACCCGATTAAATGAAGCACTCCATGACCAACAACACGATTAAGTTCCACGTGGAACATGGCTTTATTGTCTATCGCATTCTCCCTTACCCTATCCACAGAAATAAACAAATCACCTGACACCACACCCTCCTCAGTATAATCGAAGGTAATTATATCCGTATAATAATCGTGATTAAGATGCTTTTTATTCATCTCCAGTAAGTACTCATCCGAGCAAAAAACAAGTGTAACATCTCCCAAAGAAACGCCTTCGGCACTTGACACTTCAGACAGCCATGAAACAAAAAATTCCGGACTTAAATCCAGAACTTCCGTGTCTTCAAAATAAATTTCAATCATTATTTCTTCGAGAAAAAGATACTTACGCTACGACCAGAATCATCAAATTCCACCGACTCGGCTAACGAACGCATAAGATAAATCCCTCGCCCGTTTTCCTTTTCAATATTCTCAGGTGCCGTTGGGTCTGGCAAGTTCTTATAGTCGAAGCCTTCTCCCCCATCTTTCACTTTGAAACAGAAATCAGTTTCCTTATCCCCAACGTATACATCAACACTTAAATCAGATTTCATTTTGTTCCCATGGATGATAGCATTGTTCACAGCTTCGGTTACCGCGATTAAAACATTTCCGTAATAATCCTCCTTCACCTCAAGCTTTTCACACACCTCATCTATTAAGGTTTCTACCTTATTTATGGATTCAAAACTAGATGGTATTGATAATGTATTTACAAGTACGTATCCTTCTTTCATGCTATGGTATTCATTACAACATTCTGTTGAAATACTCATTCGCTCTGTCCTTGTAATATTTCCTATAAGCGGGATCAACAGAACGAAGTAGCTCAATTTGTTTCAACTTCTCCTTGTTATACTGATCAAACCGAATTAGGTTACCATTATTTTCATTTTTTCCTGACTTAGATTCTCTTTTCTCATCCAAGCCCCTTTCACGCGTAGCTTTCTCGCTTTCTAAAAGTCTTGTGAGGATGTCTTGTTGACGCTTCACCATGTTGTTTCCAAGACGCTTGTTTACAAGGTCACGTTCTTGTTCTTCCAGCTCCTTAATCAATGGAGAAAGTTTGTTTCCTTCGCCCTTACCTCCTTTATTTAACTCCTTACGCAGCTGTTCCAAACGTTTACGAATTGCCGCTTGCTCCGCCGCCATTTTCGCAATTTGTTTGTTTCCAAGACCCATTCCTCCTTGACCGTCCTTACCTCCAGGTTTGTTTCCTCCGGGTTTATCGCCCGGTTTCTGTCCAGGCTTCTTTCCACCTTTACCTTCACCCTTCTTCATTTGCTCAAGTTGTTTCTTAAGCATCTGCTTCATATCCTGATTGGACATTCCATTACCTGGCTTTGGTTGACCTTTTCCTCCAGGTTTATTGCAACTTCCTGATCCTGGCTTAGAGTTTTGCATTTGCTGCTGCATTTGCTGAAGGCTCTCATTTAATATCAAAGCGAGGTTATTATAAGAGGTCATCGTGTATTGTTGGTGAATACCCAAATCAGACATGCGCCGCTCATCTATATCCTCCAGACTTAGTTCGTGGTTCGCAGAAATTTTGTTCAATTCTGCATCTACAAAGCTGGCTATTTTCGGTTGTCTTTCAGCTAAGGCATATAGGCTATCTCGTACAACTTTGGTGTCATCAACAATCTTCCTTTGCTCACGCGAGTACTTTCGAAACGCAGGATCAGCATCATCTACACGCTTCAATTGTCGCATTACATCTTCCTGATTAAAGCTTAACGCCATCAGACTCTCAAGAATATTGCGCAACATGTCCATATCTTCTTGTTGCTGCTCCTGATTTGCCTGCTGTTGCATTTCTTGAAGTTGCTCAGACATCTCCTTCATCTTTTCCGCGGCACCCTCTTGTGATTCACCAGCTTTACCCTCTTTTCCTTTATCTAAACTTTCCTTGGCTTCACCAAGCTCATCTTTAATTTCCTGACTCTTCTCTTTCGGATCTCCAAGATTCATCGGGTTCTTTAATTCATTATTGAGGCTGTCCATCTTCTCAATATCCTCCTTCAGATCATCAAACTTCTCGTTGATTTCATCTTGTTCCTTCTTGTCTTGTTCAGATGCTTCCCCTTTTTCCTCTATCTCTTCTTTCAACTTCTCCTGCTCCTCTGCAAGCTCCTTTAGTTCCTCCTCGATGGCATCTATCTTCTCATTTACCTGCAGACGTTTTAACATCTCCATAGTGCGCTCCATTTCACGCTTCTTGTCCTCAGCAGACATTTCAATATCATCAAGTTTC
Source organism: uncultured Flavobacteriales bacterium (assembly GCA_905479845.1). Taxonomy (GTDB): domain Bacteria; phylum Bacteroidota; class Bacteroidia; order Flavobacteriales_D; family Crocinitomicaceae; genus UBA4466. The sequence continues at coordinate 7,867 of CAJQOB010000198.1, read as the reverse complement.
TCCTCTACTCCTTCCTTATTCTGATCCTTCATGAGCTTCTCAAGCTCCTCCAACATCTCACGAAGCTCATCATCCATCAGCTCTTCCATCAACTCTTCAAGCTGTTTCTGCTGCTCCAACAACTCCTTATCCATTTCCGAAAGTTGCTCTTTCTCCTCCAAGGAATTCTCCATCTCATCCTGCATTTCCTGCAAGCGCTCAACCATTGACTTCTGTTGCTCCTGAAGTTGTTGAACCTGATTCTGTTTATTCCAATTCGATTTGCTCGAGTTAAGTGTTTCCTTTCTTAAGCGTTCCAGATTCTTACGGAAATCCTCAGCCTGCTTCATCATATCAGCTAAATCCTCTTTCGCTTTATCCTGTTGCTCATCTCTCTGCTCATTCAACTCTTCCAAGTTCGGAAGTTTATAGACAAACGAGCGGCTAGATGTTGCCTTGTTTCCATTTACACCGTCATTATCTGTTACCACAAAATGATACTCTATTTTGTCCTCCAATTGAATCTTTTCACGTCTAAAGTCTACAGCAAAATCAAATGGACTTTCTGTTCCAACAACTCGACCTGCGTTCATTCTCTCTGTTCTTTTCTTTCCGTCCTTAGAAGTAATCGTGTACACGAAACTCAAGCTAGAAAGTCCATGATCATCTGTAACTGCACCTGAGAAATAACGTATACCGTCCTTGATCGAATCCTGCACCTCCCCAACTTGAATTGACGGAAAGTTATCCTTATCAACCTCCACTAGGAAATCTGTCGTATCAACATTCCCATTAACCTTGTTCTTAAGAATGATCCGTCCCTTTACGTCGTTCCTAAACACATCTGAAACGACAAACCCGTCATTCGAGAACGACTTCTTCACTTTATTCAACCAAAACTCCGTATTCTCACTGTGCTTGGTAACAACACTCCAAGAAATTCTCGTCCCTTCCGGAACAGTTAAATCTGACGCATTTTCAACCACCTCGTTTTCTAGACCCAAATACACTGGGTACACCAACGTAGCCTGCATTTTACCAATGGCAGTTTTCGAGATTACGTTCACACTAAACTGATCACTCGAGACCACTTCACCATCAACACTTGCCTCAAAACTCAAGTTTGTACTCTCTCTAAGCTGATTCAGTTCACCAACAAACTTATTCTTCGCTGTTCGCTTCAATAGAGCGCGCCCATTAGATGATCGCACATAAACCTTATCAGGAACCCTTTCTCCCAATAAAAGCACCTCAAAAGGAAAATTTTCGCCCTCTTCAATGCTCTTCCCCTCATTCAAGAAAGAAAATTCGAAAGGCGGTGGTATCTTGAATTCTTTAGAAAATTGAACAACACGCTCTGTGCCATCCTTGAACATTCCAGGAACAAAAAGCAGTAAGCCAAAGAATAAAGCAACTATCGGCAGTGCCCATTTCAAGTGTTTCTTGTTCTCATCTAGATCAATGGCATTTGAAAAAGGAACCATGCTCAAGTTCGCACTCCGCTGTTGTACACTTGCATTTAACAATTCAAAATCAGCAGAGTTTTCATCCATTTGATCTTTCAGTTGCAAGGTGTTCAAGAGTCGATCAGAGATATCCGGAAAGAAGGAGCCAATAATCAATGACGCCTGATATCTATTAATTCTTCTACCGTAGGACTTCAGTTTAAGCAAAGGTCGAATGATGTACTTCCCAAGAATAAATCCATTCACGGCAAGAAAGCCAAAGAACAGTGATCCACGCACGTAAGAATTGAATCGTCCGAAATACTCGAGCGTGATGATCGCCAAATATGTAACCAGCAAAACACCCACGAACAAGAATATCCCCTTGATCATTTGATTCTTGTAGAACTTTCGAATGAAGCCATCTACTTGATCCAATAAACGATCGAATACACTCATAAAATAAAGATTGATTAACTAAGATACTACATATTACCTTGATTCACCCTAAATAAACGTTAAAGCACTGTACAATCGCATGTAACATGCGTTCATAAGGAAGTTAAACAGGCTCGATATAAGTATTCTCGTTATCTTTGCCGTCTAAATAAATTAGCATTATGTCTGAAAGACCTGTTCGCGTAAGATTCGCTCCTTCCCCAACCGGACCACTTCACATTGGAGGTGTTCGTACAGCATTGTATAACTATTTGTTTGCAAAGAAGCACGGTGGAACCTTTATCATCAGAATTGAAGATACTGACCAAACTCGTTTTGTTCCTGGAGCACAGGATTACATAATGGATGCTCTAGCTTGGTGTGGAATTATGCCAACTGAAGGACCAGGAATTGGTGGTGAACATGGACCTTATGTTCAGTCTGAAAGAAAATCAATGTACCGTGCTTTTGCGGATCAATTGGTAGAAAGCGAACATGCATATATCGCATTCGACTCTTCAGAGGATTTGACTACAATGCGCGAGCAAGCTAAGCAAATGGGAATGCCTAACTGGCAATATAACAGTACGACTCGAACATCAATGAAGAATTCGTTGACGCTTCCTTCTGATGAAGTTCAAAGACGAATTGAAGCAGGTGATCCATATGTGATTCGTATGAAGATGCCTCGCAACAAACACATTCGTTTTGAAGATGCAATTAGAAGTTGGGTTGTTGTCAACACGAATAACCTTGATGACAAAGTTTTGTTCAAGTCTGATGGAATGCCAACATATCACCTAGCTAATATTGTTGATGATCACGCAATGAACATCAGTCATGTGATTCGAGGAGAAGAGTGGTTACCATCTGCCCCACTCCATGTAATGCTATATGACGCATTTGGATGGGAAGCACCAACTTTCGCTCACCTTCCTCTTCTATTGAAACCTGATGGAAACGGTAAACTATCTAAACGAGATGGTGATCGACTCGGATTCCCTGTCTTCCCAACAAATTGGACAACGGCTGAAGGTGAATTGTATTCTGGCTACCGTGAAAATGGATATTTCCCTGATGCTTTCATTAACATGTTAGCCTTCTTGGGCTGGAACCCAGGAACAACTCAAGAGCTCTTTTCTTTGCAAGAACTAGTGGAAACATTTACCCTTCCACGAGTATCTAAAGCAGGTGCTAAATTCGATCCTGATAAGACAAAATGGTTCCAACAACAATACTTGAGATCCACTCCAAATGAAGAGTTAGCGGAGAAATTATCGCAAATATTAACTGATAAACACGATTTAAACAGGTTAGCAACTGTTTGTGGTCTAATGAAAGAACGAGCAACATTCATTGGAGATATCTTAACCGAAGGATCTTTCTTATTGGCACAGCCATCTGAATACGACGCGAAGACAGTTCGTAAGAAATGGAAAAACAATGCTGCTGAATTAATGACGGAATGGAACGCAAAGTTATCTACACTTAGCTCTTTTGATGCCGCAACAGTTGAAACAGAATTTAAGGCATTCATCACTTCGAAAGAATTAGGCATTGGTGCCGTGCTTCCTCTATTTCGTTTACTTGTAACAGGTAAAGGAATGGGGCCAAGTATGTTCGAAATTGCTGAATTCTTAGGAAAAGAAGAATGTGTTGAGCGCATTGAAAAAGGAATGGAAGCAATGACAAACCTTGTAGCGAACGACTAATAAGATGAAGCACATTATTGAGGTAAATGGTATTAAATGTTATGCACATCACGGATGCCTTCCTGAAGAAACAGCCATCGGAGGTCACTACCTTGTGAACATAGAAATGCACACCAACTTCGCCATTGCCGCTCACGAAGATGATTTAACAAAAACCATCGATTACGTTGTTGTTAATCGCATTGTTGTTGAAGAAATGGCGACGCCGTCTAAACTGATAGAGCACGTTGGTCAGAGAATTGTGAATCGTTTGAAAAAAGAGCTTAAAACGGTTGAAAAAATACGCGTGAAAGTCGTCAAGATATCTCCTCCAATAAACGGAGATGTAGATAACGTTGCAATTATTATCGAGGAATAACGCCAACATTTAAAATTTTCTTACATTTGCCCTCCAATATGGTTCCGTGGCCGAGCGGCTAGGCAGTGGTCTGCAAAACCATCTACAGCGGTTCGAATCCGCTCGGAACCTCCAAAAACCCCCTCGTTTTTTAAACAGGGGGTTTTTTATTCCCTGAAATATTTCATGATTAGTTCCCGCATTTTCGCTTCGTACAAGGGTTTATCTATGTAGTCAGAAAGAATGTCGTACTGCTTAGAAGCTTCTAAATCTTCTTTTGCCAGTGAAGTAGTGAGCATACATATTACGATCGATGATTTTGTCCCATCGTTGAGTTTCTCATATTGATCAAGAAATTCGAAGCCATTCATGATCGGCATATTGATATCCAATAAAATCATATCCGGTGACTCCCCTTTTTTCCGAAGCTCCGCAATTCTATCTAAAGCAATTCGTCCATTCTCCGCTACATGGATTTGGTCAAAGATTCCCATCTTGCCAATCAAATGTCTGTTAAAGAAATTTGTGGTTGGGTCATCATCAACGAGTAGCAAGTGTTTCAGTTTCATGATTTGGGCATCTTTGAAGGTAAAGTTATCAAATATCTAAGACCTTTATTTAATTCACTTTCCAATTTTATCGTTCCGTTGTTCTTGTCTATCAAACGTTTAATAATGTACATCCCAACTCCCGTTCCCGATATGGATTGATCTGAGGTGAATCGTTGAAACATGGAAAACAGCTTTCCTTCGAATTGTTTTAAGTCAATTCCTTGGCCATTATCGCGGTAATCAATCAGCATTCGACCATTCTTTTCTCGCGTTGAAATCTTGATCGTTAAAGGCGTATCTATTCTTCTATATTTAATACTGTTTGTCAGGAGGTTCTGGAGAACGCTCGCCATTTCAGAAAAAGAAGAATAAGTACCACTATCCCCAAACGTAAGCTCCACGTTCGCACCAATCTCATCCAGTTCGTTTTGATACTCGGGTAAAATGGATTTAAACACTTCTTCTATTTGAATTTGATCTCTAATTTCATCAACCTTCTCAATTCTACTTAGCTCAAGGAGGTCGGTTATGGTCAAATCCAAGCGGTTCGAAGATAATTCAAGGTTATCGATAATTTTAGGCACCAGGCTTTCCTCTTCTTCATTTGTGTGTTCCTTGAGCATGGTAATCATGTTTTTCACATTGATTACAGGTGCTTTTAAATCGTGCGACACGCGATACACGAAACTGTCCAAGCTTTCATTTAAGGCGAGTAACTTCTTATTCTGAATGCGCACTTCTTCCTCACTCTTCTTCTTTCTCCTGTATTCTCTCCAAGCAAAGAAGATCAACGCCAGTATCAGAACAATAATTCCAGCGAACAAGTAGATTAAAAGTCCCTGCGAGCGCATTTTTTCCAATTGTGAGCTGATCTTAGCATCTTGTTTATTAATCGCTTCTACCTGGTTAAAAATGCTCTGTTCTTGCTCTGACATCATATGCCGCTGCTTCAACAGTTCTCTTTTTCGAAGTTGAATGGAGTCTTCTTGCTGGTCAAGTGTATTCGTTAGGCGATACGTTTCATCATTTTGACGGTTTATCAGCTCTTGTAGCTTCGACAGTTCCCGTTTCTGTAGACTAATCTCAGTTAGTTTAAGCGCCAATTCCTGTTTCTTCTCCTCAATATCTCCTTCTTGAGAGACCAAGTTGCGCTGTTGCTTCTTGATTTGCTCGCGCTGTGCATCTAATCTAGCTTTTTGACGGTCTATCTCCTCATTCAACGCTTCCAGTTCATCGGTCTGAACTTCAATTTTATCATGTTCTTCCTCTAACTGGGTAAAAATCTCCTCCCAATCCTTTTGTTGCTGGATGGAGAACGTGAGTAATTGTGGGGAAACTAATAGACCCGCGTCGTTTATATGCTTTTCATTAACATCGAAATGCAATTCGTTCTCGAACTCCATGAAGTTAATCATGGACTCTCGGAATGGATAATTCTCACTAACTAAAAGGACCTCCTTAAGTGCTAGCTTTGGTAAAACAGCATTCAATTCTACTTTACTTTCGTTATAAATGTATAGAATATCAATATCGTTTATTGCTGAGACGGTTGTGATATTCACCACTTTTACTGGAAGATTTTTTATCTTCTTTTTCGTAGCTACCTTTTCCAACTCCTTGATAAGTGCCTCTTTATCTAAACCGTATACGCCAATTGTAAATGAGGTGTTATCTCCAAGGTTGGACCAAGTGATATACTCGGTGAAATTGTAAATATAATTTACGCGTTGTTTATTACGGATGGTTTTGTTTGCTTCCAACCCTATTTGACCCAAGGCTAGATTGCCCACAAAGAGCACAAACACTATAAGAGTTATCCGTATTGATATATTACAAATTCATGCGCATTCGTATATAAAATGCCGCTCCTCTAACTCCAAACTGCTGAACCCTACGACTGTATTGGATAGAACCGCTGCTTGTGTTCGCGGAATGTTGATGCTTATCCGGGTAAACATTAAAAATGTTACTTCCTCCTATCGACATATCAACATGTTTATCGATGCTGTAGCTTACATTGAAGTCTGTTATTAACTTTCCTCTAAATGTTTGATCCCTTGATTCGATCTTGCCAGAGTAGTTGTTTAACACCCAATTCTCAGGATCACCATCATCTGGATGGATGTATTTCACACTTCCGAAATAGGTGTTTCGTACACTGAACACCCATTTCTTCATGGAATAATTCAGGTAAAAAATTGCTTTATGTCTTGGTTGAGCAAGTTCTAAACGCGAAACTTCCTCACGGTTAAATAAGGTTTCTGAACTCCCTGCCAAAACACCTGAAACGTTCACGCTATCACTCATTCTGGTAACCGAATGATTGTATTTCAACGAAAAGCGCATAATTCCTTTTCTTAGTACCACTTTGTATGATGAAGAAATATCAAACCCTGTTGTTTCCGTATTCGCAGCATTGGTGAAGAACTGAGCCGCTCCAACATTAATTGAGTTAAGAAGTACTTCGTAACCGTCACTAAATCGACCTGATAGCACTATTCTATCCTTTATTCGCATGTAGTAACCGTCTAAGTTGAATGTTAGGCGCTCATTTGGTTTACCGGTAAAACCAACGCTCATATTTGTGGATTTTTCTGCTTTTAAACGTTCAATACCGAATAGGTTTGCTGCCGCGCTTTCATTGTTAAATGTACCTACCTGAAATGCTTCTCCATCCAAGAATTGCGAACTAATATTATTGAAGTAAATCTGCTGTAGTGATGGTGCTCTAAAACTTGTTCCTATTGCTCCTCTTATTGACCATTTATCTGCAACTTTATACCTAGACGCTACTTTCCAACTAAGGTTTGATCCGAAATCGCTGTAATTCTCATAGCGACCGGCCGTTTCTAGAAGCCAATTCTCCAAAACATGCCAATCAATGTCTCCATATACCGCTGCGTTCGTTCTTATTTTATCCAATTCATTGCTTGGTTGGAAACCTATAAACCCTTGGGACCCTTCTATACGAGCGCTTCCGTCAGCAAGTGTGTCTCCACCATCAATCCATGACTCTTCATCTCCTGCAACGATCGAATAGTTTTCTACACGGAATTCTGACCCAAAGGCCAAATCAATTCTGTGCATTCCTAACGCTGATCCAAGTGTTCTTGAAAAGTTCAGGCTCGACGTATTCTGGCCGTAGTTAAACCCTCCAGCGTAAAAATCTGTTGGAGAGGCAATACTCATAGATGCATTGTTACTGTTGCGCAGCGAGTAATCAAATCTATTCTCTCCAAGTGTGTTCGAAAGGTCAATTAACCACCCCTGGTTGGTCCCTCTTAAACCAACTGTCACCGCTCTGTCCTGTATATCCGTTCGGATTTCGGGAGAAAAACCATTCGGATGCAACTCCAATACCACCTTTTCCTCATCTTTTGGAAAACGATAAAAAGCATGTGCAAT
>CAJQOB010000197.1 GCA_905479845.1 uncultured Flavobacteriales bacterium | reverse complement strand
CGGATGAAGAACAGGAGCAATACCTAGTTCAAAGGGAAATTTACAGACAGCTAAAAAGCTTGAGTTTATCCAATAACAACAGAATTGATGGTTTGGCATTCTATAAAAATGAAATGTCTGTTTATTGGAATTACGTAAAGTGGGGAAAGGATATAGGAAGATGGGATAGATTTTTAATTAGGCTCGATAAAGTTGTGAGTGATTTTGGACAAAGTTATTTGCGGCCTCTGGGACTGCTAGTATTTTTTCATTTGCTAGTGTGTATTTCCATCTGGACGTTCGAAAGCCACGATTACATGTTTTGGAATGGTGATTTCTTCTCTGGTCTAAAAGAATATTTCCATTGGCTAATTCCTGTTTACAAAGCTCCACCGGAATGGGGAACTATGGCTGTTGTAAGTGGTGTCTTAGGAAGAATATTTGGTGGTTTTTTCATTTATCACTTGATCAAAGCGTCACGTAAATTTGCCAAAGTCTAAACGGTAGACAAAGCCAAAAAATTGAAAGGGAGAACAAATCCGAGAAGTAAACGAGAATTGACATAGGTGAAACCTAAGAGCCCCTAAAACACTCCCGTTTCACTTGGAAAAACCTATCAAAAACGCTAGTTTTAATACCTGTCTCTCACGAGTAAGTAATAACCAAAACCACTTTTAATTATCTTGATTTTTCCGGATCGATTTACCTTAAAATGATAAAAAAGTGTTAAAAAGTAAACCTATAGGTTGATTTTATGAAATTTGTACGTATATTCGATTATAATTTGGTGGCAGTTAAGTATCACGATACGGACACAGCAACGCAAACGTATACAAGTGAATGGGATAAAATTTTTAAACAATGGAAAGATCTCACATATATCAACAACTTTTTCAATGACCCGAATAATAAAAAGCATTTGGCAAGTGCATTTTATCGTAAGAAAGGGTTAACTGTCGCCAAAGCACGGATGCAAGTATATCAAGATGCGATTTTTGTTCGGAAGAAGATCGTCGAAATTTGTAACACGATCAAAGCAGGAGGGGACGCGAATCTAGATGAGTTTTTTAAACCGCTTACGAACACCGAAATTGGAGAACGAACACTGCAAAAAACAAAAGGAAGAAAACGACTCATCGCGATATACGCCATTCGAGTTTCTTCTGAACACTATGTGTTAACTGGAGGCGCCATAAAACTGGTGCATTTAATGAAAGACCAGAATGAAACATATCATCAACTAACACGCTTACAAACAACAGCGGGTTATTTAAAGGCGCAAGGCGTCATTGATGATGAAAGTTTTTATGAATTTATACTCGACGAATCATGAAAGAGGAAAAGAAAATAGAAAAATTTGAAGCATTGATTTCTAATGAGGAATCAACCTTTCTGCAAGAATCTAAGGAAATAATCAAGGATGAAGAATGGTTAGTGGCATCTGCTGGAGTCATCTTTATGCTCCTGGATTTCATGGAAAGTCAAATACCTAAAATGAAGAAAAAGGATCTTGCCACCGAATTGGAGGTTTCTCCACAGTATGTGGGTAAATTACTGCGAGGTGAGGAAAATTTGACGCTTCAAACGATGACAAAAATTGCACACGTTATGGGAATGACCTTCTCCGAATTGATTAGTGATTTGGGGAAACAACTTTCAGATGAAGAAATTGAGGAGGTTCCTGATCACCAATTTTGTCATGAGGAACGTCCAGGAAGAAGCTCTATGATTCAGCAATTCACCTTTAAAAGACAATTTACCGTGATTGCTCCCTCTAATGTGCAAACGCTCGAGTATAGTGAAGAAGCAACATATAGACTTAACGCATAATGGCAAAGAAGAAAGTTTTTGATCCAGAAGAGATCCATTTAATCAATGTTGGAAGCTTTAAATCAATTATTGATGTTGGTTTTGACGTAAACGAACTAAGCGAAAAGTTTCATGCCTATCATTTTTGTTTTGCACAAAAGACTGCGCTGAATATAAAAGAAGGGGCCGCTAGAATTCGATTAAATACGACAATCGTTGCACGCGATGAAAAGAAAATAGACCTCGACGCTAAATGTGAATTCGAACTAGAATTTCATTTCTTTATTGAAGATTTTGCCTCGTATTTCACTCACAAAAAAGATGAAGTTCCACAAATAGATGAGAACTTAGGTTTTAGTATGTTGGCGATTTCGTATTCAACTGCTCGCGGAATCATTTATTCGAAAACACAAGGTTCAGTTCTTTCGGGAATTATTCTTCCCGTTATTGATCCCAAAAACTTGATGAATGAATCATATGAAATAATGTCAGCAATTGGATAAGCAAAATCTATTTTTTTGAAAGGTCAGTTCTACGACTCGATAATCCCACTTTTTCTGTATTTTGAGCGTATATATTAAAACCGCTTGCTTGCAAACAAATTTCCACTTTCTTTCCGAATGGCCTGAAATATCTCAGGAATGTGTTAATGCTGAGTCGCACGTGTGTATCCAGCCACGATTTTCCGCTATTTTGAGCAGAAGCGCTCTCGAAAAAATGGTCCACTGGCTCTACGAGAATGATTCAGATCTAGAACAACCCTACGATACTTCACTCAGCTCACTCATTCACGCCTATTCGTTCAAAGCCAACATCAACGATTCGCTCTTTCGCCAAATCAATCTTATTCGCAAGATTGGTAACACCGGAGCGCATGGAAAAAAAGTAAGCAGTGATAGTGCGTTAATTTCCATTAAAGCCTTACACTCATTTGCAGCGTTTTTAGCAAAGTATTACGGAGAAGATATCTATGAGATTGGAAGCTTTGATGAAACCATCATTTCAACAGGAGAAGAAGAACAGTTGCTCAAACAGCAATTGGAACTTCTTCAAAAGAAATTAGAGGAACAGGAGTCTACCTTTAGAAAGGAACAACGTGCATTAGAAGAGAAAATCAAATTCTCTGAAGAAGAGAAACAAAAACTCAAAGAACAAAAGCGTCCGACTACTGAGCGAAGAGAAGAACGTCAAAAGACCTTAGAACTCAACAAGGCAATACCTCAAAATATTCCTGAGAGCGTTACGCGTAAAATCTACATCGACATCTACTTACAAGAAGCCGGTTGGGACAATTTACGTGAAGGACGTGAATTGGAATACGAGGTAAAAGGAATGCCAAAATCCCTCAATCCGAGTGGTTTGGGGTATGTAGATTATGTACTCTGGGGAGATGACGGTTTGCCACTGGCAGTTGTGGAAGCTAAGAAAGCACTCATCAGCGCAGACAAGGGGCGTCAACAAGCGGTTTTATATGCCGACTGTTTGGAGCAAATGCACGGTCAACGTCCAATTATTTTCTACACCAACGGTTTTGAGTCACACATTTGGGATGATGCCTTTTATACTCCCAGAGAGGTTCAAGGTTTTTATACGAAAGACGAGCTTCAATTAATGATCGATCGTCGTGAATCTCGAAAGGATTTGCGTCATTTTGAAATGAACCTTGAGATTGCAGGGCGTCCGTATCAATTGGAAGCCATTCAACGTGTGGCAGAACGTTTTGTTGGAACGCACAACGGAAGTATTACTGGTTTACACCGTAAAGCCTTGCTGGTAATGGCCACAGGGTCTGGAAAAACAAGAACTGCTGCATCCATTATCGATATGCTCACGAAGTGCAATTGGGCGAAGCGAATTTTGTTTTTGGCAGATCGAAATGCGCTGGTTACGCAGGCAAAGAAAGCGATCAGTGCGCAGCTGCCCCATTTGTCGAGTATTGACTTGACCAAAGAAAAAGAGGATAACGGAACGCGTGTTGTGTTTTCTACATATCAGACGATGATAGGTAAGATTGACAGCGTCAAAACAGACGATGGTCGATTCTATGGAGTAGGACATTTTGATGTCATTTTTATCGATGAAGCCCACCGTTCTGTCTATCAGAAATACAAAGCCATTTTCGATTACTTCGATTCAATGTTGGTTGGTTTAACAGCTACTCCGAAGAAGGATGTCGATCACAATACCTATGAGCTTTTCGAAATTGAAGACGATAATCCAACTTTTGCTTATGAATTGAATCAGGCTGTTGAGGACAAGTTTTTGGTGCCACCAAAGGGAGTTTCTGTTCCTCTCAAGTTTTTGCGAGAGGGAATCAAATATAATGAATTATCAGAGGCAGAACAGAAGCAGTACGAAGAGAAGTTTGGAGACCCTTCAGACCACAATATCGATGAGATTGGAAGTGCAGCATTGAATCAGTGGTTGTTCAACACGAATACTGTGGATCAGGTCTTGAATCACTTGATGACAGAAGGACTGAAAGTGGAAGGGGGAGATAAATTGGGGAAAACCATCATCTTTGCTAAGAACCACCAACATGCTGTTTTCATTGAGGAGCGATTTAACAAGAATTATCCCGAATACAGTGGTAAGTTCTTACGAGTGATTGATAATTACGAACCAAAGGCACAAGATTTACTGGATAAATTCACCGACGATTTTGAGGAACAAGACCCACAAATTGCTGTTTCGGTAGATATGATGGACACTGGAGTGGATGCTCCGCGTGTACTCAATTTGGTGTTCTTCAAATTGGTAAAGTCAGCCTCTAAGTTTTGGCAAATGATTGGTCGAGGAACACGTTTACGTCCTGACTTGTTTGGACCAGGAGAAAACAAGACTGAGTTTTATATTTTCGACTTCTGTCAAAATTTTGAATTCTTTGATGAGCATCCCGACGGAGTGAGTGGAAAGGCACAGAAACCCATTTCTCAAAAAATCTTTGAGGCCAAGTTGGAGGTATCACAATTGATCAAAGAAGCGACGAATAGCACCGAAGCTGACGAACAATTGATGTTGACCTATGTGGATGAATTGCACCTATCTATTGCCACCTTAGTTCAAGAGCGCTTCGTGGTTCGAAAAGAACTGCGTAAAGTGAACGAATATACGAAACGCGAACGTTGGAACAACCTCACCAAAGGAGATGTGTTGGATGTTTGCGGTCATTTATCGCATTTACCTGAACCCCAAGGAAACGATGAGCTAGCACGCCGGTTTGATTATCTAACCTTGGTGATACAATTATGTATGCTGCAAGACTTGGATGATGCTAAGTATGTTAATCGTGTGGTTGAAATTGCGCGTAACTTGAGTAAGCTAGGGAATGTTCCCGTTGTAGCCAATCAAATGCCATTAATAGGTAAGTTGCAGGAAGAACGTTTTTGGAATACCAGATCGTTAAATGGAATGGAAGAACTCCGTGTAGCCTTGCGTGATTTGGTAAAATTCATTGAATATGAAAAACAGGAAAAAGTATATACTTCCTTCCAGGATGACTTAAATCAAGAGAATATTAAGGTTAGAGATGTTGTTCCTCAATACCAGGCGTTACGCGGGTACAAAGATCGGGTGGAACGCTACTTAAGAGATAATCGAGATCATTTGGTTATCCATAAAATCACGAACAACGAGCGCATTTCAGAAGCAGAATTGCACCAGTTGGAAGACATTCTATTTGATGGAAAGAACTGTGGTACACGAGAAGAATACAAAGAAAATTATGGCGATCAACCTCTAGTTTCTTTCATTCGAAGCATTTTAGGTATGGATATCCAAGCAGCGAATGCTGTTTTTGCGGAATTCCTTCAGTCAGGGAATCTTCGTGCCGATCAAATGACATT
>CAJQOB010000196.1 GCA_905479845.1 uncultured Flavobacteriales bacterium | reverse complement strand
TTCTGTTTTTGACAAAGGCGGATTGGAACCAATCGTGAAAGAACTTCACGCTAACGGTGTTACTATTTATTCAACTGGGGGGACTCAAGCATTTATCGAAGGATTTGACATCCCTGTTGTGCGTGTTGAAGACTTAACTTCTTACCCTTCAATTCTCGGAGGTCGAGTGAAGACATTGCACCCAAAAGTGTTCGGTGGAATTTTGACGAGAAGAGATCATGAAGGAGATCAACAACAAATTGCGGAGTTAGAAATTCCAGAAATTGATTTAGTAATTGTTGATTTATATCCATTTGAAGACACAGTTGCTTCAGGTGCAGATCATCAGGATATTATTGAGAAAATTGATATCGGTGGAATTTCATTGATTCGCGCAGCAGCGAAAAACTACAAAGACGTAGTAATCATCCCTTCGAAAAATCAGTACGCACCGTTTTTGGAAATCATCCAAGCGAACAAGTGTACGACGAGCATGGGAGAGCGTAAAGATTTCGCTCGCGACACGTTCGATGTTTCATCACACTACGACACGCAGATTTTTAACTACTTCAACACACAGGGAGAAAGAGAAATCTTCAAACAAAGCATCAAACCAGCGAAGGTTCTTCGTTACGGTGAAAACCCACATCAAAAAGGAATTTTCCACGGAGACATGGACGCTTTGTTCGACAAATTACACGGGAAGGAATTATCGTACAACAATTTGCTGGATGTTGATGCCGCAGTAAACTTGATGGCTGAATTCAAAAATGAGGATCCAACTTTCGCGATTTTGAAACACAACAACGCATGTGGATTGGCTACTCGTTCAACAATTTCTCAAGCATATACAGATGCATTGGCAGGAGATCCTGTGAGTGCATTCGGTGGAATTTTAATTGCGAACCGACCAATTGATTTGGCATGTGCAACACAGATTCACGAATTGTTCTGTGAAGTAGTGATCGCTCCAGCATACGAAGAGGATGCTTTAGAGGTATTGAAAGGAAAAAAGAACCGAATCATTTTGATTCAGAAAGAAGTTGAGTTCCCAAAACGTCAATACAGAACATTGTTGAACGGAGTTTTGGAGCAAGATAAAGATTTGAGAACGGAGGTTGCAGCTGATTTAGAATCACGCACAAATACAACTCCAACGGAAGAACAAATCGAAGATTTATTGTTCGCGAACAAATTGGTGAAGCATACAAAATCAAACACAATTGTTTTAGCAAAAGGAAAGCAATTGTTGGCGAGTGGAACAGGTCAAACTTCACGAGTGGATGCTTTACGCCAAGCGATTCATAAGGCGCAATCATTCGATTTCGACTTGGAGGGTTCTGTGATGGCTTCTGATGCCTTTTTCCCTTTTCCGGATTGTGTCGAAATTGCCGACAACGCAGGAATCAAATCTGTGATTCAACCGGGAGGGTCAATTAAGGATCAATTGTCGATCGATTATTGTAATAATAATGGAATTTCGATGGTTTTTTCAGGAAATAGACATTTTAAGCACTAAAAGAGAACCTTTTTTCAATATTTCAGTATAACTTCGGGAATGGGTAGTAATATCCATCTAGGATCAAACCAGCGGAGAGGATAAAAAAATGGGAATATTTAGCTTTTTAACGCAAGAAATTGCAATCGACTTGGGAACGGCCAATACACTAATTATCATGAATGATAAAGTAGTGGTTGATGAGCCTTCAATTGTTGCCAAGGATATTCAAACAGGAAAAGTTGTAGCGATCGGGAAGAAAGCGCAACAAATGCACGGAAAAACACACAAATTGATCGAAACGGTTCGTCCGCTTCGTGATGGTGTAATTGCGGATTTCCAAGCAGCCGAACAGATGATTCGTGGGATGATCAAAATGATGAGCCAGGGTCGAAAAATGTTCAACCCATCCCTTAGAATGGTGATTTGTATTCCTTCAGGTATTACGGAAGTTGAGAAACGTGCCGTAAGAGATTCAGCGGAACATGCTGGAGCGAAAGAGGTGTACTTGATTCACGAGCCAATGGCTGCGGCAATTGGTATTGGAATCGACGTTGAAGAACCAATGGGTAACATGATCATTGACATCGGAGGAGGAACATCTGAAATTGCCGTAATTGCACTTGGAGGAATTGTTTGTGACAAGTCGATTCGCGTTGCAGGTGATGATTTCACCAAAGATATTGAAGAATACATGCGTCGTCAACACAACATTCTTGTTGGGGAACGTACAGCGGAAGAAATCAAAATCAACGTTGGAGCAGCGCTTCCAGAATTAGAAAACGCACCTGAAGATTACGCCGTTCAAGGTCGTGATTTGATGACAGGTATTCCAAAAGAGATTGTTATTTCATACACGGAAGTTGCACACGCTTTGGATAAGACGATTTCAAAAATAGAAGAAGCGATTTTGAGTGCATTGGAAATGACACCGCCAGAACTTTCTGCGGATATCTACAAAACAGGAATCTACCTTGCAGGTGGAGGATCAATGCTCCGCGGATTGGACAAACGTATTTCGCATAAAACGAAACTTCCAGTACATATTGCTGAGGATCCGTTGCGCGCTGTTGCACGTGGAACAGCAATCTGTTTGAAAAATATCGATCGTTTCCAATTCTTGATCAGAGATTAGAAAAAATCACAATAAACTATAAAGGGGACACGAAAGTTGTCCCTTTTTTGTTTAGCAATCGCCCTAGAATGCATTCTCATGGGTTTTTCTATTATTTTTGTGTATGCGCAATTTTCTGGCCTTCATTCGTCGGTTTCGTGTCCTTCTCTTTTTCGCTCTTCTACAAGGATTTGCGCTGACGGTTTATTTCACGTTTAGCGCCTTTCCAAGAACGCAATATTTGACAACGGCTTCATCTATTTCTGGTACAGTTATGGACTGGAGAAATGATGTCACGAAGCACTTTGAGTTAAGCTCGAGCAATAAAAAGTTGAAAGCGGAAAACGCATGGCTCAGAGAACGATTGTTGGAGAATAAAATAGCACTAACAGCACCTGTTGGAATGGATTCAGTTGTACTGAAAAAGGATAGTTTCACACAGCGCTTCGAGTATATCCCAGGAACCGTAATCAGCTCTTCATTCAGCCGAAGAAACAACTATTTCACTCTCGATATTGGCAGCAAACATGGTGTCAAACGTGGAATGGGAGTAATCTCCGACAAAGGAATTGTCGGTGTGATTCACAATACAAGCGAACAATTTTCGGTGGTAAAATCGTGTTTAACCAAAGACATTAACACGGATATTTTGATCAACGAATCGGGCGAGCCTGGATTTTTAGAATGGGACGGAAGAGATCCTCGAAGAGGCAGTATGACGGGTGTGTCAAATGATCGGTCGATTAAGAAGTGGTCGAAAATCGTAACGGGAGGAAAATCTGGAATTTTCCCAAGGGGAATCCCTGTAGGAAAGGTGGAAAAAACACGCCCCGTTGAAGGTCAACCTGTGTGGGATGTAACCGTGCTCTTCGCCGAAAACTTTAGAACAGTTCAATACATAGCGGTTGTAAAAAACATATTAAAATCTGAACAGGGTGAGCTTGAAGCTTCAATTCCAGACGATCCATTAGAAGATGAATAAAATACTTTCAAATAGCTTAAGGTTTGTCCTCTTTTTGGTCATTCAGGTGGTCGTTTTGAACCAAGTGGAATTGGGTGCAGGAACTTTGCTCATGATTTATCCTTTGTTCATTGTTTTGCTTCCAGTTGATATCAATGTTTTTCTGTTGCTAATCTTGGCGTTTGCTCTAGGGATTTCAATTGATGCAATGTCAAACACCTATGGCTTACACGCCTCTTCCCTCGTGATGATGGCCTATTTCAGACCAATGATTTTCACGGCCTTTGCTCCAAGAGATGGCTACGAGATTGATTTGGAACCGAACATTCACACCATGGGATACCGCTGGACAATCAGGACCTTCGGTTCACTCTTGTTGATCCATCATTTCTGGTTTTTCCTAATGGAATTGTTCCGATTTGACGAGATTCTGTACGTTCTACAGAAAACAATTTTGAGCCTTCCATTATCATTTGCACTGTGCATTTTACTGCAATTCTTAATCATCCGTAAACCAGTAAAAGGCTCATGAATTTTGACTCACGGAAATATGTAATCATTTCGTTTTTCATCATCACAGGTTTGATGTATGGAATCAAGCTGTTTTACATGCAAGTGGTCGACACGGACACATGGAAGCTTGAGGCACAACGAATCGCCGAAAAAAGAATAGAAATTACGCCTCCACGGGCAGTAGTTTTCGACCGAAATGGAAATAAAGTAGTTGAGAACAAAACCTACTACAACCTTATGATGGTTGAAGAGGACATGATTGACTTCGACACTGTTGCCTTTGGGAAGCTCATCGGAATGACCAAAAGTGAGGTTCTGGAGCGGATAGAAGAAATTAAGGATGGTGAAGGGAAGTATTACAATCCGCACACGAAGAAAAAGCAATCCAACTACCAGCGAATTCGGCGTTATCCATTCTTAAAAGAGTTGACAACGGATGAAATGTCCAAAATTGCTCCACATCTCGATGGCTTCAAAGGATTTTACAAAGAAGTGACGAGTATGCGGAACTATCCGTACAAAAGTGGAGCGAACATTTTGGGATACTTGGCAGAAGTTAATCAAGCCGAAATAGATAGGGATAAATTCTACAAACCGGCCTACAAAATTGGGCGGGCGGGAATTGAAAAAACTTACGAAAAAGAATTCCGTGGGGAGAAAGGGGTGAAATACATTGTTACCTCGGCTCGACAAAACACGGTGGGATCTTTCGAGGATGGAAAGTTTGATACGACTGCTGTTCAATCCAAAGGGATTGTTCTAGGTCTCGATATCGATTTGCAAGCGTACGGTGAAAAATTGATGCAAAACAAAAAGGGCTGCATCGTAGCAATAGAACCTTCTTCTGGAGAGATCCTAGCAATGGTTTCTGCTCCAACTTACGATCCGAATATCTTGGTGGGAAGAAAGAACATCAACGAGCACTATCCTAAATTGGTAGAGGACTTGAACAAGCCGCTATTCCCTCGTCCACTAGCCTCAGAGTACATGCCTGGATCAACGTTCAAATTGATTCAAGCATTAATTGGAATGCAGGAAGAGGTGATTAAACCTAGCACAGGTTTCCCATGTAACAAAAGTGTGGTGGGTTGTCACAATCACGCCTACGCGACCTCTGTAACCGAAGCGGTAAAGCACTCGTGCAACCCTTATTTCTATGCGGTAACGAGACGAATTATTCAACAAGGGAAGCACAAAAGTAGCTTCAAAGATTCCGAAATAGGGATCGATATTTGGGCGAAGTACATGCACAGTTTTGGGCTTGGAGTCAAGCTAAAAACGGACATTTACGGCTTGCGGTCAGGGAATATTCCAGATTCAAAATATTACGATCATTGGAGAGGAAAAGGACAATGGAAATTTTCTGCGATCCAATCCATTTCGATTGGTCAGGGAGAGGTTCAATTGACACCTTTGCAACTAGCAAACGTCGCTTCAATTATGGCAAATCGCGGTTGGTTTTATACACCTCACTTTGTGAAATCGATTAACGGTCAGGGGCCAAGACGTGAATACACGGTGAAGAATCGTACCATGGTGGATTCTAAGTACTTTCCGTATGTCGTCGAAGGAATGCGCCGCTGTGTACACGAACCAGGGGGAACAGCTCCAATGGCGAGAATACCTGGTGTTGTCACCTGCGGAAAAACAGGAACAGTTGAGAATTTTAAATTGGTCAATGGTAGACTCATTAAAAGACCAAATCACTCTGTATTCATTGCATTTGCCCCAATGGACAATCCAAAGATTGCAATTGCCGTATTCGTGGAGAATGCTGGAGGAGGTGGAGGAACTTGGGCCGCACCAACAGCAAGTTTAGTGATTGAAAAATACTTGAACGGAGAAGTGAAATCCGAGGCGAAAGAGAAGCGAATTTTGGACGCCAAATTGTCTCTCTGGCAATGAGAAAGAACGATTCCATAACGGGAAGTTTCGACTGGATTTTATTCGGACTCTACATCGTACTTGTTGTTTTCGGTATTACAACCATTTACTCGGTTACCTATAACCCTGAGAACCCAAGTATTTTCAGTTTTTCAGAAATGTATGGTCGACAGCTCTTTTGGGTGGGTGTTTCGCTCTTTCTTGGATTACTTGTGTTTTTGATCGACTCCGATATTTACAGGAAGTTCTCAATTCCAATCTACTTGTTCTGCCTTGCCCTGTTGGTGATTGTATTATTCATGCCTCCAATCAATGGAGCAAGAGCATGGTTGGGCTTTGGGTCCTTCGGAATTCAACCTGGAGAGTTTGCGAAAATAGGAACAGCCATTTTGCTCTCGAGCTACATGAGTTCATTCAATGTGAAACAACAAAATGGTCGAACGGTATTGGTTTCATTAGCAATAATCGTTGTTCCAATGTTGCTCATTATTCTTCAACCTGATGCAGGAACATTTGTCGTTTTCACGGCATTCTTCTTCGTAATGTATCGTGAAGGATTGACATTTGATCCTATCGTTTTGAAGGTTGTGAATGCCATTCCTGGAGTCAAATTTCGAAGTACGTGGTTGGGAACTCACTTTATTCCCATCTTGTTTGTCGTCATATTTTTGCTGATAATTACCTTGATTATCAGTCATACTACCCTGACCTTTGAAGCTTATCCTGGAGAGGAGTTTTCTGGGTACTGGCGAATGTTTGCGGCATTGGTTGTAACGGCCCTTCTTGGGTATTTGATCATGCGATCCTTATTCCCAAAACGTGAAGCGCGCCGCGCGTTAATTATAACCATCATCGGATTTTCAATGTCTGTAGCACTTACTGCAACAGTCCATGCTACATTTGAAAGCTTACCTCCACATCAAAAAACACGAATTGAATTGTGGTTGGGAATCTACGAAGCGGAAGAAGGAACGGGAAATGTAGATGACGGTGCCGATTACAACAGATTTAGAGCAATGACCGCAGTTGGATCGGGAGGATTTACAGGAAAAGGATACCGTGAAGCAAGTATAGCAAACACAAAAACGAACCACGTTCCTGAGTGTGAAACCGATTTCATTTTCTCCCCTTGGGCAGAAGAACGTGGGTTTCTTGGAAGCATTTTCTTAGTAACCGTCTACATCTTTTTGTTGTTGAGAGTTATCACTATTGCCGAACGACAGAGATCAAAATATAACCGCGTTTATGCCTATTCAGTCGCAATGATTTTATTCTATCACTTCGCTGTAAACGTTGGGATGAACATTGGACTTGTACCAATTATCGGGATTCCATTACCACTTTTCAGTTATGGAGGCTCTTCCATGATGGCATTTTCGATAATGATTTTCTTGCTTCTAAAGCTTGATAGTCAACGGAAAGACGTGCTGAATTAAGGAAATTTGAAAGATTGAAGGGCTGAGCCATTGAAAGATGAAAAATCACACCTCGCTCGAAATCGATACTTAAATTGGAATCCGCGCCTATTTTCAAAACAACAGAATCGAGAAAGATGACGGGCACCATGAGAAAGCGTGCCGATAGCTATCGGTACGATCACCGAAATGGTCGTCATCTTTGAGAATGAAGGCAGTTGAAAAAATCAGCGCAAAGGGCATTTTTGAGTACTTTTTGTGCCCAACAAAAAAGTATTAAATCACGAATGGAGTCAACTCAAACAAGCGATTATTAAAGCACCGAAATCAATAATCATTTCACGTTTCACACGCAAAAAACGAAAAAATAGTCTTATTGAGAGAAATCAAGTGATCAACAAGGAAAACGCTTTAACGTTTATTCTGATCGATTCGATGTAATTATTGGTTATTTTTACGTTCTCAAGATCAGCCATGAGTACCGAAAAGAAACAAGCAACGAAGAATCCACTGGCCAACCTGTTCAAAAAGAAGGATGGCGCTAAGAAATCGGATCGCACTACATTTACCAGAAGAACACGTATGATATTTAATGTCCTGCTTTGGCTTGGGATGTTTTCTCCTGCTTTGGCAGTTTTCATACTAATTTCAAAACAGGAAGATGATGAAATGCCATCGATTGAAATGTTGGAGAATCCACCAGAGTTATTAGCCTCGGTTGTTTATGCAGATGATTCTAAAACGGAACTTGGTCGTTACTGGAGAGTAAATAGAACTTCGGTTAAATACAAAGATATTTCACCCTACGTTTTCGATGCATTGATTGCAACGGAAGACGAGCGTTATCTAGATCATTCTGGGATTGATTTTAGAGCAATCGCTCGTGCGATTAGAGGAATGGGAAGAGATGGAGGAGGTTCAACCATCACCCAGCAATTGGCAAAACTCCTGTTTACGCTTCGTGAACGTGAGATTGAAGCTGAATTACGAGCGGCTGGAAAGGAATTGAAAACGAATGGAGGATTTATGGGTCGCTTGGACGAGAAAGCCAAGGAAAACATCATTGCTGTTCGTTTGGAAAAACGCTACACGAAAGAGGAAATCATCACGATGTACCTCAATCAATTTGATTTTTTATTCAACGCAGTTGGAGTTGAAAATGCGGCGAAGGTATACTTCAGCAAGAAACCAAGTGAGCTTTCAATGGAGGAAGCGGCGACACTTGTAGGGATGTGTAAGAATCCAGATTTGTACAATCCACACAAGCACGAGGTTAGAAATTACCGAAGTAGAATAGCCGCAAATCAGGGGATTTCACCTATGAACGTGAAGCAGTCTGACATTGATGCAGCTAGAGCAAAAGATAGCACACGAGCAATCAACAGACGTAATACAGTGTTGAATCAATGGTTGAAAAGTAGTAAATCAAAGAACCCAGCGCTTAAGAATCACATTACTGCCGCTCAATGTGATTCACTCAAGAAACTACCGATCAAGATCACCTACGAAGTAGTAGATCACAAAGACGGGGTTGCTCCGCAT
The DNA here is from genome assembly GCA_905479845.1 of uncultured Flavobacteriales bacterium. Taxonomy (GTDB): domain Bacteria; phylum Bacteroidota; class Bacteroidia; order Flavobacteriales_D; family Crocinitomicaceae; genus UBA4466. Next base: position 2,941 of record CAJQOB010000196.1, on the reverse strand, counting down.
TTTCGTGAGTCTCTGCGCTCGGAATTAAAAACACTTTTTAATCAAAAGGAAAACGGAAAATACAAGTACCGCAAAAAAGACGGTTCGAAATATGATCTTTATGCGGATGGATTAAAAATCTATACAACGATCAATGTGTCGATGCAGGAGCATGCAGAGTACGCTTTGAGTCGTCACTTGAGTGAGGATTTACAACCTGCTTTTTCGAAAAACAACGCGAGTGTAAAGAACTACCCATTTAGTAATACTTACAACGGGAAAAAGATCACAGAAACTACGATTAACAACATTATGAAGCGTGCCAGAAAGAGTTCGGCACGTTATAAACTGCAAAAAGATGCAGGTATTTCTGAAAGCAAAATCTTAGCATCTTTCGACGTTCCCGCACCTATGCGGGTGTTCTCTTGGGGGGGAGATTTTGATACGATCATGACGCCAAACGATTCTATTCGTTACTACAAGAATATCATTCGAGCAGGTTTAATTTCCATTGAACCAGCTACAGGATTTGTAAAAGCATGGGTTGGAGGTGTCGACTTCCATCACTTTGCATTCGATCATGTAAAACAGGGAAAACGACAAGTTGGATCGACGATGAAACCATTTGTTTATTCTACCGCAATGTCGATGGGTGTGGTTAAACCGTGTACTCCTTTGTCACCAGAATCGTATTGTGTTGATCCATGTGATCCGACAGGAAAACGATGGTGTCCATCAGGTACTCCTGCGAAAACTGTGGCAGATGGATTGGCGATGTCGTCCAACCCAACAACCGTTGCCGTAATGTCGAAAATGGGTGCTTGTTCAGGGCCGCAAACAATCGCTAAGATTTTGGCTAGAATGAACATTACGCTTCCAGAAGATCAGATTGTTCCTTCCATGTGTCTAGGTACGCCAGATATGTCTTTGTTTGAAATGGTGGGTGCACAATCAATGTTTGTAAACGGAGGAATTTATGTCGCTCCGCAAACCGTGATTCGCATCGAAGACAGAAATGGAAACGTGATCTATTCCGCTGATCCATATACGCGAGAAGTAATGAATCCAAGTGTTTCATACGAGACTTTGAAAATGATGAAGGGAGTTGTAACGTCGGGTACAAGTACTTCGTTGAGATGGCACAAAAAATGGGGAGGAATTACACACCCTACTGCTGGAAAAACGGGAACAACTCAGGGTAATGCTGATTGTTGGTTTATGGGACTTACACCAGACCTTGTTACTGGCGTTTGGACGGGTGGAGAAGACAAGCAGGTACGATTTAGGTCCATGACCTGGGGACAAGGTGCACGAGCGGCACTCCCAATTTATGGATACTACATGCAGAAGGTATACGACGATCCAACATTGAAGGTGTCAACAGATGATTTTGAACAGCCAATTGGATATGACCCCGAGTTATTCGGCTGTGAAGATGAAGTAATAGAGGGACCAGACCCATTCGGAATATTTTGACATTACAATAAACGCTTACGCTGAGCTGCAGCGCAGAATTATGAAAAAAACAGTAAAGAACGTTGAAGAAGCACTCATCGGATTAGAGGACAATATGACCTTGATGTTAGGAGGATTTGGTCTCTGTGGAATTCCTGAAAATTCAATTGCGCACATGGTGAAAATGGGCGTTACGGGATTGACATGTATTTCGAACAATGCAGGTGTAGATGACTTCGGACTTGGTTTATTGCTTCAAGGAAAGCAAATCAAAAAAATGATTAGTTCTTACGTTGGCGAAAACGATGAATTCGAGCGACAAATGCTTTCAGGAGAACTGGAAGTGGATCTAATTCCTCAAGGTTCATTAGCTGAGCGCTGCCGTGCAGGTGGTGCTGGAATTCCAGCGTTTTTTACACCGGCAGGTTACGGAACTGAAGTAGCTGAAGGGAAAGAAGTACGTGAGTTCAATGGAAAACCTCATATTTTAGAATCGGCGTTAACGGCTGATTACGCAATTGTCAAAGCGTGGAAAGGGGATACTGAAGGAAACTTGGTATTCAAAGCAACGGCACGAAACTTCAACCCAATGATGGCAATGGCGGGAAAAATTACCGTTGCTGAGGTAGAGGAATTGGTTCCAGCAGGAGAACTTGATCCAAATGAAATTCACACACCAGGAATTTTTGTGCAGCGAATCTTCAAAGGTGAACGATTTGAGAAGCGTATCGAGCAACGTACCGTTAGGGAAAAGCTTAATCCGAACAGTTAGTTTCTAGTTGATCTGAGCAAAGCGAAATGTTCTGGTTCCGTTTTCAGTGCTCAGGCGAATCAAATATTCACCGCTTTGCAGTTCAGAGGTGTTGATGGATTGGAGGTTGTACCCTTTCGAGACACTTAATGTTCTACCGAAAAGATCAATGATTTCAGCTTTCACGATCGAATTATCTGAAGCGAAATGAAGCGTTCCATTCGAAGGGTTTGGATAAACTCTCACATTCATTTCGGTTAATTCATCCGTTCCTGAAGGAGTGTAAGTTTGCGCCATAAGAACAGCTGCATGAGCATTTACACGACCATGTCCCATTTCAATGTTCCAAGTTCCAGAAATTGATGTACTGTCATAGGTGTACCCAGAAACGCGATCAGCGGTAGTGTTGATGATATCTCTCACATCTTCTGCGTGCAAATTCACATTCACAGAAAGGAGCAATGCTCCAACACCTGCAGCATTGGGACAAGCAGCACTTGTTCCGTTGAAGGTGTAGGTATAATTTCCAGAGGAATATCCATTACTTCCCGTCATATCTGTAGTGCTAATTTTCACTCCTGGAGCACTAACGTCCAATCCAGCGCCGTACGTTCCTCCCCAACTTTCACCAGAACAATCCGATGGATTTTTACGCTCATCACACATGGATGTTGCACCCACGGCAATTGTTACGGGAAGGTTTGCGGGCCACAGGACATCATCAACATCATCATTTCCAGAAGAGAAAAACATCGC
>CAJQOB010000195.1 GCA_905479845.1 uncultured Flavobacteriales bacterium | reverse complement strand
CAGCTTTATATCCGATTGAGTCGATTGGAGTTACTGCTGGCTCACCACCGTGATGAGGAGTAACGACAACCTTTGTTCCTTTTGGCGCAATCGATTCGAAGTGCGTTAAGAACAAATTTGTGATTTCCTCTGGATCTTGATCTGGAACCAAACGCATTGAAATTTTTGCGTATGCTTTCGATGCAATTACTGTTTTCGCACCTTCACCTGTGTATCCACCCCAAATTCCATTTACATCCAACGTTGGACGAATTGAACCTCTCTCAGGAGTAGAGTATCCTGCTTCACCGTACACATCTTCCATGTCCAAAGCTTTGCAGTAAGCTTCATGGCTAAAAGGTGCTTTTGCCATTTCAGCACGCTCCTCGTCAGACAATTCAACTACTTTATCGTAGAATCCTGGAATTGTAATGTGATTGTTTTCATCGTGCAATGACGCAATCATCTTCGCTAGAATATTGATTGGGTTTGCTACACAACCACCATATAATCCTGAGTGTAAATCTCTATTTGGTCCTGTTACCTCAACTTCGACATAACTCAATCCACGCAACCCTGTTGTTACAGAAGGAACGTCATTTGCCAACATTCCTGTATCAGATACTAAAATGATGTCTGCATTCAAGCGTTCTTTGTTCTCTTTAACAAAGATTCCAAGGTTCTCGCTCCCTACTTCTTCCTCACCTTCAATCATGAACTTAACGTTACACGCCAACTCTCCAGATTGTACCATTGCTTCAAAGGCTTTAACGTGCATAAACATTTGCCCCTTGTCGTCGCAGGCACCTCTCGCAAAAATGGCTCCTTCTGGGTGAATGTCCGTCTTCTTAACGACAGGTTCGAAGGGTGGGCTTGTCCACAAATCGATAGGATCTGCTGGTTGAACATCGTAATGTCCGTAAACCAAAACAGTTGGTAAAGATGGATCGATAATTTTATCGGCATATACAACAGGATATCCTGCAGTTTCGCACACTTCTACATTTTCAGCTCCCGCTTTTGTTAAGCTCTCAGCAATGTGTTCGGCCGTTTTTCGAACGTCACCTGCATAAGCAGCATCCGCTGAAATTGAAGGAATTCTCAAAAGATCCAATAGCTCATCTAAAAATCGCTCTTTGTTCTCTGAAATATAATTTTGTGTCTTATCCATCTTCTATTTGTTTGTTGAGGACCCCAAAAGTCGTTATTTTCTTAAAATAATTAGGGTTTTTGGATTGAATATTCGATTTTCGTGCAACCAATATTAGCCATACAGAGTCTAATTATTAAATTACTCATCCTATGTCTCTAAGAATATTTTTAGTTTCGATCGCTTCTCTGCTCTTCGGAACTTCAGTATTTTCTCAAATTACTGTAAATAATACCCTTACGCCTCTTCAAATCGTTGATAACTTAATTGGAGCCGGTGTAACAGTTAGTAACATTAGTTTTACTGGAAACACGAATCAAATTGGTTCCTTTGATGGAACAGCTTCAAACATCGGTTTGCCAGATGGAATTATTATGTCTTCCGGTACAATTCTAGATATCGTTCCACCAAATCAACCGATTACAGGAACATTTGGTAACCCTGGTGATCCTGATTTGCTAACGGTAGCTCAGTCTGTAACATCAAATCCACAAGCTGGATTAATTAATTCTACATTTGACGCAGCCATTCTAGAGTTTGATTTCGTACCAACTGGTGATTCAGTACAGTTCAACTTCGTATTTGCCTCAGAAGAGTATACAACGTATATCAATTCACAGTTTAATGATGCCTTTGGGTTCTTCATTAGTGGACCTGGATTCGCTGGCCCTTACGCGTCCCCTGCGGCTTTCCCGATGGGAGCTGAAAATTTAGCCTTTGTGCCGGGAACAACAGATCCAATTACAATTTCTACGATTCATCCAGGACTGAATGCGGCTTACTACATTAGTAATACAGCAGCAACACACTCATTCAACGGATTTACAGTCCCAATGACGATCGAGTTCGCCGTAACTTGTGGACAGACATACCACTTTAAATTCGCGGTAGCTGATTGTCAGGATGATTACCTGGATACTGGAGTATTCCTTGAAGGAAACAGTTTCTCTTCGGATGCAATAGATGTTGCTGTTGCGACGGTTTCTGGAGATACAGCAGTTTACGAAGGTTGTACATTTGCAGATTTCATCTTCTCACGAACTGATTCAACGGACACTCTTGTTGTAACATACGACATCGCAGGTACCGCAACTGATGGACTTGATTACACGGCACTTGGGACTTCAATTACATTTCTTCCTGGAGTTGATACAATGATAATCACACTTGATCCAATTGCTGATGGAATTATTGAAGCTGGAGAATCTGTAATAATTACAGCATATACTGTCAACTCCTGTGGTGATACCATTACTTCAACGGGAACCGTCTGGATCTTTGATGAACCCTTCTTAGATATTACCGAAGACGACCCCATACTCTTGTGTGGTGATGACTCTTTGTTAGTCGGCGCGACCGCCTCGGGTGGTTTCTCACCATACACTTATAGTTGGACAGGTAGCACTTCCGTAACGGATTCCGCCTATGTGAATGCCTCGGTACTAGGACCTGTTGAATATTACGTGACGGCGACTGACGGCTGTGGTTATACTATTACGGATACCGTAACGGTCACATTGAACCAAACATTAGCCATTGACACATTGATTTCATTCCCTTCTGCTCCCTGTGACGCCACTGGCGCTGTGAGTGGAGTCGCTTCTGGTATAACGGGCGTTCCTTTGTATGAATGGATAGGACCAGGAGCCAATAATCCAAACTCTATCGATGCAACAGTTTGGGAAGATTTATCTCCAGGATGGTACTTCTTTACTGTTACGGATAACGTTTGTGAGGAAAGTGATAGCGTTTATGTGGATGTTACTCCACCACCAGTTGCTTCATTCGATGCCGCTCCTCAATCAGGATGTGCTCCTTTGTCAGTTACATTCTCCAATACAAGTCAGAATACGACTAGTTACGAGTGGGATTTTGGTGGAGGAAACATTGTTTCAACAACAAGTACGACGCCAATTGTGGAAATATTTACAAATACAACAACCGTTCAATTGACCGCTTATGATGATGGTGGTTGTCCAAGCGATGCCTCTGTAACTATTACGGTTACAACTTGTGGTTGTACTGATCCAAGTGCTGAAAATTACGATCCTAACGCGGTAATCGATGATGGAAGTTGTTATTACCCAGAGCCAATCATTTACGTTCCAAACGTATTTACACCAAATGGAGATAATCAAAACGATATATTCTTCATTGATGTAGAAAACGCAGCAGACCTTGAGTTCACTATCTTCAACAGATGGGGAAATATTATCTATGAAGCAACAGGTTTAACAAGTGCTTGGAATGGATTCCTTGAAGGAGGAAACTTCGCACAAGATGGAACTTACTTTGTAAAATATACGGTTACTTCGATCAACGGGGAATTAATTGAAGGACACAGCTTCGTTCAATTAGTTGATGGAAACAAACCTTAAGAATTTACTTACTTATGAAAGCGAAAAGCGTTTGCCTTAATTGGTGAGCGCTTTTTTTGTAACTATTGATACCATAAGACGTGTATAGTTCAGGACGTCATTAAAGAGTGAGAAAGATGAATAAATCTACTGATATATAGACAACGGGTTAATAAAGCAATTGACTATATAAATAGCCATTTAAATAAAAAAATAACCTTATCAGAACTCGCGTCTGTGTCTTATTTTTCTCCTTATCATTTTCACAGAATCTTTACGGCCGTTACAGGAGAATCCGTGAATGATTTTACGCACCGCGTTCGACTAGAGAAATCAATGAAACTATTGAAGTACACTAACGATTCTATCTCGGACATTGCATATAACTGCGGATACTCTTCTCCTTCAATTTTTTCGAGGTCCTTTAAGCAGTATTTGGAAGTATCTCCAAGTAGTTACCGAAAAAGTGGAAAGATTAAAAATAGCAAGATTCGCAAAGAACTATTTCCCGTAGAGGACTATCATTGTAACATGAACGAAGATGAATTAAAAGCCAGTTTTCCAGTAGACATTAGAGATTTCCCAGAAAGACGAATTGCCTACATAAGAGTATTGGATTCATATAAAGATGGTTTAGTATTGGAAGCTTTTGAAAAGCTAATGGATTGGTCAAAAAAGATGAAGCTCTTTTCATCTGAAACAATCTTTGAAATGTCCAGTGACGCCCCAATGGTTGCGCCCTAGGAAAAATATCGATATGAAGTTTGTATTACAATACCAAGCAACTTAAAGGTTGAACATCCTTTAATCCAAACAATGACGCTCCCAAAATGCAAATATGCCGTTAGCTCTGTTTCAGGAAGCTTTAATCTCGTTGCTACAGCGATAAAATACCTGTTTAACGATTGGTTGATCAATAGCTCGTATGAACCAGAACAGCAGGCAGGCTTAGAAATCTTCAATGACAAAAAGAACATTCTCAATTGGGAACACCTAGACTTAGACTTATATGTTCCTGTCAAAAAAATCAAACTTATATAACATGCAAAAAGCAATCACTCAAGTAGTCCAGTTATATTAACTTCTTTTATAAGTTGTTCATCGAATGAAAAAAAGGACATCGAAAAACCTAGTATTAATACCGAAAAAACAACTACAATGAAATTAGGAGCCTTCTCAATTAGTCTTAACGTAAAAGACCTTAGCACATCAAAACAGTTTTATGAGAAATTCGGATTTACCGTTCTGGGCGGGGATATGAAACAGAATTATTTAATCATGAAGAATGAAAATTCCTTAATTGGTTTATTCCAAGGGATGCTTCCTTCAAACGTTTTAACATTCAATCCAGGTTGGGACGAAAACGGACAAAATATTGAATCATTCGATGATGTGAGAAAGATTCAGGAACACTTAAAATCGGCAGGGGTTGAATTAGATTCTGAAGCAGATGTAAACACGAGTGGACCAGCGAGTTTTATGTTAACCGATCCTGATGGAAATGTAATCAACATCGGTAAACCTCCTAAGTTCAGCTTTAAAATGCACTCAAGTCGTTTAAGGAAAGTAGAGAATAAGTTAGTACAGGAAGTTATGGTAAGGATAACGCACTTGGAAGATTCGTTTTACTTCGTCATATAAAACGCTTTTAAACTCGTTGATGTTTCCTTTATTCTGCGCGGAAATGAACACACACTTGGTGTCATTCAATTTGGCCATCCACGTTTTCCTCAACTCCTCCAATGAAGGATTTGCATCTGTGTCAGGAATTTCACCCTCTTCCAATTCGACGTATTCGTAGGCATCCATTTTATTGAAAACAACGATCGTCGGTTTATCCCCTACCCCGATTTCATTCAGGGTTTCGTTAACCACTTGGAACTGTTCCTCAAAATTCGGGTGTGCGATATCTAAAACATGAATCAATACATCAGCTTCACGCACCTCATCTAGCGTAGATTTAAACGACTCCACGAGTTGATGTGGCAACTTTCGGATGAAACCTACCGTATCAGCCATAAGAAAGGGCAAATTTTCAATCACCACTTTACGCACCGTAGTATCGAGTGTAGCGAACAATTTGTTTTCTGCAAAGACGTCAGATTTACTCATCATGTTCATGATGGTACTCTTACCAACGTTGGTATATCCAACAAGCGCGGCTCGAACCAATTGACCACGATTTCCTCGTTGTACGGTCTTTTGCTTGTCAATTTTCTTAAGTTTCTTCTGAAGTAAGGAAATCTTATCCTGAATGATTCTTCTATCTGTCTCGATTTCCGTTTCACCAGGTCCACGCATTCCGATACCCCCTTTCTGACGGTCAAGGTGAGTCCACAATCGAGTTAATCGAGGAAGTGCATATTGCAACTGAGCCAATTCAACTTGCGTTTTGGCATGCGCTGTTCTTGCTCGACTTGCGAAAATATCTAGAATCAAACTATTTCGGTCCAATACTTTTAGTTCCAAAAACGCCTCAATATTTCGAAGTTGAGATGGGCTTAATTCGTCATCAAAAATGACCAATTCAATCTCATTTGATTTTACGAAGTCCCTAATTTCTTGTAGCTTACCTTTCCCTACATATGTTTTAGAATTAGCAAACTCCATTTTCTGCATAAAGGTTTCTATCGTAATTGCCCCAGCAGTTTCAGCTAAGAATGCTAACTCATCAATATAATCTTTTGCCTGCGCCTCAGTTGTTTGCTGTGTTATCACTCCGACCAACACACATTTTTCCTCAACGGCATCAACAAGAACATGTCCTCCTCCCATTTATTTCTCTTCTTTACGCAATGACATGACGTATTGCACAACAGCTTCGCGCTCTTTTTCAGTTGTCAACAAATATTCGAATGGCGGCATTGTACCTTTTCCTTTCTTGATGACTTTGAGCACAGCTGCTTCGTCTAACTTCGATTTTGTTAAATCCTTAGATCCTGAATTTCCAAGATCACCTTTCGGTCCATGGCATGAAATACATTGATTCATGTATAACAATCGACCATCTACCTCAACGTTGGTGCTGTCTTCTTTAACCGTGCTAATCTCACCCTCAGTACAGGATGAAATCAACAAAACACCAACAATAAAAAATGCATTCTTTAGAACCATGCTCCTCTCAATGCTTCGCGGAACGGCCAAGGAATCATTGCTAGAATGATCAATAAACCGATCGTGTATGAAATCATAATACGACGGTGCTTATCGCGTGTTCCTTTCAATTTCTTTTCTGCTTTACTTCTTCCCATTGTTACGATCGCAATCGCCACAATCATTCCCAAGATGTGCTCTAGTCCATAAAAACGATACATTCCTCCGGCAACGTCACTTGACATCCAACCTTCAACGAATTGAACTTTTGGCGATAAGTAGTAAAGCACAAATCCGATAAGTAATTGAATGTGCAGCATGATCATTGCGAACAAGTTGATCATTTTGTCCTTTTTCTCGTATTTACCAGATGATTGTGATCTCGCAGCATTAAAAATTGCGAAAACCAATAGGAAAAGTGCCACCCAACGTAGTCCTGAATGTGCGTGAATTAATGCGCTCATAATTGTCTAATTTTGCTGTAAAAGTACGAAATTGGGAGGTTGAAACCACAAAGAACTTCACCATCTCACCCCAAATTATTAATTTCACCGAATGATGCAACAATTAAACTTGCTGAAAGGAGCTTTGTTCCTTTTTATTTTGGTTATAAATGCCAATTCTTTTGCTCAAGTTCCTCAAAATGGAGTTTCGCAATCGCAAGCACCCTATTACGCTTTGACTCACGCTCGAATTTTCGTTTCACCTACGGAAACACTAGAAAATGCGACGATTCTGATTAAAGGAACAACAATCGAAAAAGTAGGTAAGCGCGTATCAATTCCAAAAAACGCCGTAGAGATTGACTGTAAAGGTTTGACAATTATGCCTTCCTTCATTGAGCTTTCGAGTGAAATCGGTGTAAAAAAAGCGGTAGCTGGAAAAGGAAATGGTCGCCCTCAAATGGAATCTTCGAAACCTGGATCGTACTATTGGAATGAATCTATTCATCCAGAAATTGACGCATCTCAAGGCTACACTCCGAATGAGAAAGCCAACAAATCATATTTGGATGCAGGATTTGGATTTGCATTCACACATCAAAAAGATGGAGTTGCACAGGGTCAAGGAGCTTTGGTTTCACTGACGAAATCAAAATTGTACAAACCCACTTTGAACATGGGGTCAGGAAGTTTTTTCTCTTTTTCGAAAGGAGTGTCCCGACAAACATATCCTTCCTCACAGATGGGATCAATTGCACTTCTTCGTCAAGCTTTTTACGACGCTCAGTGGTATCAATCAAACGAACAAACGGAGCGTAATTTATCGCTGGAAGCCTTGAATTCTCAATGGGATCAAGCTAGCATTTTCTATACAAAAGACAAGTGGGAAATTCTGAGAGCCGCGAAAATTGCAACAGAATTCAATCGATCCTTTGCCTACATTGGCTCTGGGGATGAATACGGGATTACTGAAGAATTGAAGGCATTGTCAAGTACAATTATTCTTCCGATTAATTTCCCAAAAGCCTATGATGTTACCGACCCATACGTAGCTCGACAAATCCCATTAAGCGATTTGAAACAATGGGAAATGGCTCCATACAATCCTTCCATTCTTGTGGAAAATGGTATTCCGATTTGTATCACAATGGAAGGTCACAAAACATCAAAGGAATTCTGGGCTCACTTGAGAAAGGCCGTTGAATACGGTTTGTCCCCATCCGAAGCACTGAAAGCACTAACCCTCAACCCTGCCAAATTGCTTGGAGCAGATTCGAAAATTGGTTCTTTAGAAGTAGGGAAACTAGCGAGTTTCACAATTTACTCTTCAAATCCTTTGGAAGATGCTTCAACAGAAATGATTGAAACATGGTCTTTGGGAGAGCGTTCAATTGTTAAAACATACGAACGTCCAGAATTAGCTGGGAAGTACAGCCTGTTAGTTGGAGATCGCAGGTTTCCAATAAAGATAGAATCGAAAGAACCTGGAAAATTTTCTGGTTCCATCACTCCTGAGAAGAACGGAATAGAGAAGCCTGATTCGAAGATTAAAGTTACAGTGATCGTTGATCAGAACGACATCACGCTTCAATTCGGAATTAACGATTCCATTTGGAAAGGAAGTGTGAACCTCAGAGGGAAAATCAACCATCGACTTAAAATATTTGAAGGAGACGGAATGACTCCGACTGGCGAATGGGTGAAATGGCACGCCGTTCAGAAGGAAAAAGGAAAATCAGCTAAAACTGATGAAAAGACACCTTTCAAAACGGATTCTTTGGCTGTTGCTTGGTTTCCAAACATGGCGTACGGATTTGACTCTCTTCCTGAGACGCAGCCAATTCTCTTCAGTAATGTCACAATTTGGACAAATGGAATCGAAGGTATCGTGAAGGAAGGGTTTGTTTTAGTTGAAGGCGGAAAGATTAAATACGCTGGAACAAGAAAGCCATCTTTACCCAAAGAAACTATTCAAATTGATGGAACAGGAAAGCACTTAACATCTGGTATTATTGACGAACACTCGCACATTGCTATTTCAAAAGGAGTGAACGAAGGTGGTCAAGCAATTTCCGCTGAAGTTTCCATCGGTGATGTGGTTCACCCTGATGACATTAATATTTACAGACAGTTGTCTGGAGGAGTTACCGCGGCTCAATTACTGCATGGCTCTGCCAACCCTGTTGGAGGACAATCAGCCTTGGTGAAACTAAAATGGGGATATACTCCTGAGGAA
>CAJQOB010000194.1 GCA_905479845.1 uncultured Flavobacteriales bacterium | reverse complement strand
TGGATAATACATCGATCGATACATTTTGGTTGAATCATCTACAAACCAAGATTGGAAAAGTAGCGTTGAATCAACCATCGCTTCATTGTCCAGCGTGTCATAAATATTATAGAAATAAAAGCTTCCAATTTCCCCACCGGTCACTTCATATCCGTCAACTACAAACACCTCCTCTTCCTCGTGATTTCTTTCGATGCGAATGAAATCACCCAGTGAATCGTACGCTAATTCGAGGTACAGTTTCCCGTCGTAATCGTAAATTGAACGCAAGTACTGGTTCGAATCTGGTACTTCGGTGATCACATCGTGAGCAGTTCCATTGTCCCAAAAAATCGTGTCTTCTGCTACTAAATTTCCGTTTTCAAACTCGTATTTAAATGCTCGCTGACCGTTTTTGTAAGTAACCTCATACGTTCCTGAGTATTTTGGACGAGCCCCAATGCTATCTAGCAATACTCCTCGATTGATATACTTCTTGGAGTTTTTATCATACTTGCGTGCTTCATAGTCACTGTAACCAAATTCGTTTCCATAATATTCATCTTCGAAAGAAAGATCATCGTAGTAATCCTCCTCGTAATGATCCAAGTCATAAGGAGCTCCTTGTAGTTCTTCCTCCAGCTCCAGTATCTCTTCTTCTTCATAAGCGATTTCATACATCTGACGAGGTAGGTCAGGACGACTGTACTTCGGGTAGAAATTGAACTGCTCACGATCTGCTCCGTAAATTCCTACAAAGTCTTTTCGAATCCATCGAGGGTGAGCTACAAGAGTATCGTTTGATTCAAAGCTCATTCTCATGGTCACCAACTCATTATTTCGGAAGCGTTTTTCATTTCTACCATAGCCTTTGGTAATTATGTCTCGAGTAACCCAAGTTCCTGACTGCTGTCCATTGTCATAAGCCCCTTCTTCAATTGGGTATTCGGAATTTTGGAACCTTCTGTATCTTCCTGTTTTTGCACCTTTGTCGTATGTGATGTATTCCGTGAGTGTGTCAATATCTGGGAAACCACGCTCGATATAAAGATCTGCTTGTTCTTCTGAGATGCCATAATCCAAACTACGTCGTTCAAATTTCCACTCACCCTGTTTGATTCCGTTCACGAACATTCCATGCTTGAGTGTATCTCCTTTGAGATCGACCCACATTGCTTCTCCATCAAGTGTATTGTTTTTCATGGTGAAATATCCAGCTACGCGATTTCCGATTCCTTCGCAGTCCCCCTTCTCATTGATGAAGCAAAACTCCTCATAGAGCTGTACATATTTCCCGTCTGGAATAGGATCAAGCATCGGAGTAATGTCAGTATTCTCCCGATATCTCTGTTGAAGAAGCGGGTAAGGATTTTCCCTTACTGCTTTCACAAACTTTCGACGTGATAAATGTTTCCCTTCCTCTTCAGATCTCCTTTCACCTCTATACCTTGACCGAAATTTTCGAATCTGTTTCTTTAGATCCTTAAATTCCTTTTTTGTCATTTCCTCACCCAATCCTTCCAGTGCCAATTCTTTGTACTTCTTGTAGGACAAATGCCCTTTCAAAGTAGATTTCTTCAGTGCTAGAGAGTACTGCGAGTGAGATTTCACCTTTACCTTAAACGGGTAGACAAAGTATTGCTCTCCCTCAATTTCAATAGTATCAACTTCTTGAGCATAGCTTACAGAAAGTAAGCTCGTAAATAAGATTGTGAAAAGTAGTGATAGGAGTTGGGTTTGTTTAATCATAATAGGTGTAATCAAAAGTTTCTATTTGAAAGTTTTTTTCGTTGTCATTTGTTTGAGCACTTGTGTGTGTAACGCTCGTTGGCAATTGATTATTTGCAAACGTAAATTCGGAATGTTTCCTCATGAGATATCGGTCCATGCTAAAAGTGGAATCAACAAAACCGGTACAATCACCTTTCTTGTTGTATTCAATCGTTCTTTTATAGTCGAATGGCTCGCGCTCGAACTTAATTTCTGTTGGATTATTTGTCTTTTTGCCATACTCAATTGTTTTCACATCGGACTCATTAACGCGATTTACAACATGGTAACGCTTGGTTGGCTTTTCAGGTGTTCCGTAAACAACTAAATCCTCACCTGTCGGTCCTAGTATGGAATCAACAGAAAGTGCTCCCCAGTGTTTCTCATTTGGTAAGAAGAAAAGGTAATTTCCGTTTTCGATGTTTACATAAGCCATGAAGTTTGAAGCTGTTTGCTCCATTTCATAGAATTCATAACCAGTTAATTCAATATCTGAAACGTTCGTCTTGTTCATTTTCACTTTTTGGAAGCCGTGAATATCTTTAACGCCAGAATACGTAAAGGTAACATCACTGATTTTTTGCCCTTCGTAATATTCGATGATTTGAACACTTTTTAGTTGCCCATTATCATCAAATGAGTATCGTTTCTCTGCTTTTAAGGATGCAAAATCATCCACTTTTCCATTTAAATTGAAAATTTTTCTGTGAATGTCCTTCACCTTGTTCTCTCGAATCAGGCTATCATCGAACCAAATCGGGAACGACATGTTTTCTTCAGACTCGGAAAAAAAGTGTTGCATTTCAAACACAAAATCATTGGAAATCTTCTTCCCACGACGGAACATTCTCCTCTTCTCCTCGGAACAAGCAAGGAGCAAAGCGGGAATCAATAGTAGAATGAAAAATCGTCGATTCATAAAGGTTGTAAGATAATAAGATTAATAGTCACGTCATTCTCAAACTGCCTTTTTGTTCACTTAAAAATCGATTTTGAACCTACCTTAGACCTAAACCGCGCCAATTAACGTAATTTTGCATCAATTCAATACTTATGCGCCCAATTACGGACTGGTTACCAATTACTCGCGATGAATTAAAAAAACGCGGTATCGACGAAGTTGATGTTATACTCATTTCGGGTGATGCTTACGTTGATCACCCTGCATTTGGGACAGCAGTTATTGGTCGAATTATTGAAGATGAAGGCTTCACAATTGCGATTATTCCTCAGCCGAACTGGAAAGATGATTTGCGTGATTTCAAGAAGTTTGGGAAACCAAAATATTTCTTCGGTGTGACGGCTGGGTGCATGGATTCCATGGTCAACCATTATACTGCGAATAAACGTCTACGCTCGACAGATGCATACACCCCCGGGGGTGAATCAGGGTTTCGCCCAGACTACGCTACGACAGAGTATTCGAAAATATTGAAGAAACTCTACCCTGACGTCCCTGTTTTAATCGGGGGAATTGAGGCGTCTCTTCGACGTGTTACTCACTATGATTATTGGTCGAACAAATTGATGCCTTCAATTTTGGTTGATTCACAAGCGGATATTTTGGTCTATGGGATGGGTGACCAACCTCTTCGTGAAATGCTCAGGTTATTGAAAAAAGGCGTTCCGTTTGAAAATTTGAGGACCTTAAAACAAGTGGCATTCCTCCAAGCTAAATCTGAAGAGCTTCCTAAAAATAAACAATGGGAAACGGTAGAAATGGCCAGTCACGAAGTTTGTCTGAAAGATAAAATCAAGTTTGCGGCGAACTTCAAAATTGTCGAAGTTGAGTCGAATAAATGGGCGGCAAATCGAATCACCCAAGATGTTGGCAATCAAGTTTTAGTGATCAACCCTCCTTACAAAACGATGGTTGAAAAGGAAATTGATCAGTCGTTTGACCTTCCATATACGCGCCTACCTCATCCAAAATATAAAAAGCGCGGAGCGATTCCAGCTTATGATATGATCAAGTTTTCGATCAATATGCATCGTGGATGTTTCGGTGGATGCAGCTTCTGTACGATTTCGGCACATCAAGGGAAATTCATTGCTTCGCGGAGTGAAAAATCCATTATGAAGGAATTGGATAGCGTAACCGAGCATCCAGAATTCAAAGGATATATTTCTGATATTGGTGGACCTTCTGCCAACATGTACAA
This sequence comes from uncultured Flavobacteriales bacterium, assembly GCA_905479845.1. GTDB lineage: Bacteria > Bacteroidota > Bacteroidia > Flavobacteriales_D > Crocinitomicaceae > UBA4466. The sequence continues at coordinate 4,658 of CAJQOB010000194.1, read as the reverse complement.
GATGCAAGGTAAGGTTGAGGAAATCTGCGCAAGATGCACAAGTCCGAGTTGCATTCACCCAGTAATCTGCTCGAATTTGGATACCTCACACAAGGCAATGACCGAATTGTATAAAAAGGTAGACGCTCATCCCGAGGTGAAAAAAGCATTTATTGGTTCCGGTATTCGCTACGATTTATTGGTGGATGAATTCAACAAGAATAATGAAGACGGAAACCACGATGAATACATCGAACAGGTTGTTACTCGACACATTAGTGGAAGATTGAAAGTTGCGCCAGAACATACTTCTGATGCTACACTTCGTGTGATGCGAAAGCCGTCCTTCAAATATTTCCACAAGTTCAAGGAAAAATACGACGCCATTTCTGAGAAGCACAATCTGAATCAACCACTGATTCCGTATTTTATTTCCTCTCACCCAGCATGTGGCGACGAAGACATGGCCAATTTAGCTGTTGAAACAAAAGATCTTGGATTCAAATTGGAACAAGTACAGGATTTCACTCCTACTCCAATGACAGTTGCAACTGTAATTTACTACAGCGGCGTTCATCCATACACCTTAAAACCATATGATACCGTTAAGAAGAAAGAGGATAAATTGAATCAACGACGTTTCTTTTTCTGGTACAAACGAGAAAATCACAATCATATTCGACGCACATTGAAAAAGGCGAATCGGGACGATATGATTGAAAAGTTGATCGGTGATCAGCCTCAAGGTTTTTCAAAATCAGGATCAAAACCCCAACCTAAATGGCTGGAGGAAAGGCGAAAAGGTGATCGATCTCGCAAAAAGCGTAGATAGCTCAAGTTCTGTTTCCAAAAAAACTTTGCGTATTTTCATCTAAATTCCAACTCTTGGAAAAATCGTGTGTCTTTAATATAGATGAGAACGACTCTTGACTTACATCAACACTTAATTGATGGCTCGAAAAATGGAGACAGTAAGGCGCAAAAAGGCCTTTTTGATCTGTACAATAAAGCCATGTTCAATATTGGTGTGCGCCTTTTGGGAAATCTTGATGATGCGGCCGACATCACCCAAGAAACGTTTATTGATGTGTTTACTAAAATCGATCAATATCAAGGAAAAGCAACTTTCGGAGCTTGGATTAAGCAAATCATGATCAATAAATCGATCAATCATTTGAACCGAAGGAAAGTTCATTATTCCTTAGAGGAAAATGAACCTGTCGAAGAGGAAATTGACCTTCATGATGATGAACGCGAGCAGTTGATGTTTCAACTGAATGATTCCATTGCAACGCTTCCTGAAGGTTGTCGAGTGATCTTCACTTTATACTATTTCGAAGGGTATGATCACGAAGAAGTTTCTACGATTTTAGGAATTAGTTTGTCAACCAGTAAGTCTCAGCTCAGTCGCGCAAAACAACTCTTGCGGGCTAAAGTTTATCAAAAAATCGAGACCCCTAAACATTGGGTCAAGATCTAAAGGCAGAAAAATGAAAAACGAAAAACATATAGATAATCCAGACTTGAACCCATTCGATGCACCCTCAAACTTGTGGGATCGCGTGGAAGCAGGATTAGATCAAAAGAAATCAAAACGAAGAGGAATAATTTGGTGGTACGCTGCCGCTGGAATCGCACTTATTGCATTTGGATATGTAGGTTTTCAATTCCTTTCGAATAATAAATATGTCAACGGAGAATTAATTGCTGAGGCCAAAACTCAGGAAGTTCGAACGGACTCTGTCAAAACTGAAAAACAAGATACAGTAGACAGCGAAGAATTCTCTTTTCCGTTAATCAAACCTTTAACATACGGACCCGAAGTTGTATCTAAAACTGAGTCAGAACCTCAGGTTGAAACTGTTCCGACAGCAGTACCTTTTACGAACATTGCACCGACACCAGCTGCGTATCAGGTCGCCCCATCTGCCAATAACGCCACTTATTCATGGACTCCCAATCCATTTGGAAATGGAGTTTCAGGTGGTGGCCAAGGCGGAGGATCGGGAACCGGAGCGGTGCAAACCTATTCTTTGGCTGAAACTCAAAATTTGAGCTTTAATTACACGAGTCCTGCTCCCAACGTTACAACTAGTGGAACTTACGGAGTAATAAACAGAAAAAGGCTCTCTGGTAGTGTACCAACAAAACGCATGATTCCGTACTCCAACGTTCAAGAAAGCAATGGGTGGGTGTATAACTCCGATGGTGAAGTGGTAATTGATCAAGGATCAAACTCCAGCTATAAGTCAATCAACGAAAACGCGTTCAAACCAACTTCCGAGGACCCGCTTTCTACTTTCAGTATAGATGTAGACGGTGCGTCATACAGCGATGTTCGTGGAATGATTAATCGGAATAATTTGCCGAACCCAAGCGCAGTTCGACTGGAAGAATTCATCAATTACTTCCCGTACGAATATGAGGAACCAACTAGCGAGCATCCGTTTTCCATCAATACAGAATTTGCGGAGTGTCCGTGGAATACTGAACACCAATTGCTGAAAATTGGAATTAAAGGTGAATCCATCGAAAAGGCACAATTGCCAACCAACAATTTGGTCTTCCTTTTGGATGTTTCTGGGTCGATGAATAATCCTGAAAAATTAGAACTCCTCAAAAAAGGATTCCGTCTGCTTGTGAATGAATTGCGAGAAGAAGACCGTGTCGCGATTGCTGTTTACGCAGGTGCTGCAGGACTCGTTCTACCACCAACATCTGGCGCCAACAAAGATCAGATTCTTGATGCTTTAAATAAACTGAGCGCCGGTGGAAGCACAGCTGGTGGGGAAGGCATCAACTTAGCATACAAAACAGCTCAGGAGTATTTCGACCCTCAGGGGAACAACCGAATAATTTTGGCAACTGATGGCGACTTCAATGTAGGTGTATCTAATAACAATGCACTCGTGAAATTGATTGAAGAAAAGAGAGAATCGGGGGTGTTTTTAACCGTTCTCGGATTCGGGCACGACAATTTCCAATCGGATAAGATGGAAAAGATTGCAAACAATGGGAATGGTAATTTCTCATTCATTGACAACATTCTTGAGGCGAAAAAAGTGCTCGTTACTGAAATGGGAGCGACGCTCAAAACGATCGCGAAAGACGTAAAGATTCAGGTAGAATTCAATCCAATGCACGTTGGAAGTTATCGCCTTCTTGGATACGAAAACCGCATGTTGCAGCATCAAGATTTTGCGAATGACACAGTTGACGCTGGAGAATTAGGAGCTGGACATACCGTAACGGCAGTTTATGAAATTATTCCTCCTGGAGTAGAAGAAACGGGCGAACAAAATGATGGAACAGAATTGAAGTATACTAAAGTCGAAAAGAAATCGAATGGGTTTTATGCTCCAGAATTGGCAACGGTGAAATTTAGATACAAACACCCTGATGGCGCAACGAGTAGACTAATCGAACAAATTGTACCGAGCTCACCAGAAATGAAACCGTCTTCTGATTTCGAATTTATTCAATCAGTAATTGAATTTGGTTTGCTGATGCGACAATCACAATATGCTGGCAATGCAAATTATGACGCTATTATTGAGCGCGCCACCACAGCCATGGGAGAGGATAAATTCGGATACCGCCGAGAGTTTATTATGCTCGTTGAAAAAGCGAAACTATTAGCGGATCCGCAACTCGAATAAGCTTACCTCTTGGTAAATTTGAACTGAGTTTTCGAACCACTTTCGAACTCAAGAACGAGCACGTATTGTCCGACCTTCAACTCTTGCACATCAATATTTACTGTACTGGACGTCAAGATTTTATTCTGAACTTGGCGTCCTGCAAGGTCAACAATTGTCAATTGAGCATCGCCGTAATCCTGATTGAGAGAAACCGTAAGCTCATCGGTCGTTGGATTTGGATAAACAACTCCAAATTCTTGAATCATTTCATCCACAGTAAGTTCGTTCGAGTCAAAGACTTTCATTGACATCGCAGGAATGATATCCGTTCCAAAACCCAAGGCAAATTGACCAGCATCTGTGAAAATTGGTGATACTGCTTCCAAAGTAAAATCAATCGATCGGTTGTATTCAATTCCCGTATCAAAACCAAAAAACACTTCTGGATTAACCGTTTTCACACACCCCAAATAACGTTGATTGTCAGAGAATTGAACAGGCGTAGTCAAGGAACCATAAACCTCTTCACCTTGTAAATCACCCGGGTAATAGTAATAACCCCCAGCAACTTGGTTCAGATTATTGAACGCCAGAGCTGGATCGTTAAGGTCTGTAAACACATCATTCCATTCATATACTGACAATAGAATTTCTTCTCCGTCCAGAACAACACCAGAATTGTATCCTGTTACCGCTGAAAAATAGAACCCTTCAACTGCCAAACGACTCGCATTTGGATTATCAAACGGTACACACATCTCAAGGGAGTTACTAGAATTTGCAGAGTAATTTGCATTGGAGACAGGTAAACTTGTTATTGGATCAAGGCTAGCATATCCAACCAAAGAATCAGAAATGACGAAGTCGTAGCTCAATGAATTATCGAAGTTAGATTCGTCTGTAATTCCCAAATCAATCTCATAGGTCAGTGTGTATCTTCCATCAGGATAAGTTGCCTGAGAATATGCTGGAAGATTGTTGACTCCTCCCGTGAAAATATCTATCCCAAGTCTGCCATCATAATAAACCTCCTATAAT
>CAJQOB010000193.1 GCA_905479845.1 uncultured Flavobacteriales bacterium | reverse complement strand
TTACAATCACTGACGGTGTGAGAGTGTCGTACGCAAACATTCCATTCTACGTTGATCCAAAGAACATGACAGAGGATAAACGAGTTCGATTTATTCAACAAGATATTAAGTCCTTTGAAAATCAATAAAACACATAGCTTACTACTCGTTCTAATGACTTTCGGTTGTTTGACTACCAATGCGCAATTGGAAGATACAACGCGCCTTGAAAGATCAGGAATGTTTCCTAAATTGATGGAGCAAGGGTTGAATAAGCTCTCTGTTTCTGGTTATTATCGATTTATGGGGACATATACTTCCATGAAGGAACAATATGCTGAGTTTGGTACGATCCGAAATCGATTATTCCTTGGGGACGATAGTAATATTCCACAGCTCTCACTTAACTTAAGTGCACGATCATCAAAAAACACTTCATTCAGCACAGACTTATTTCTCTGGACGCCCTTAACTGGGTCAGATGCGGATTACGCGAAGGGGCTGAATCTTGGGGTAAACTTAAACGGAAAGCACTCAACGAAGTTTGGGACATTCTCAGTTAGAATGGGAGGAATACACTGGTATACCTTGAGCCCATTTACCTTCGCGACAAATACGGGATACAATAGAATTAGTCTCTTCGAACGTAATCCATGGGATCCAAACACAAAGAATGAAATGGATCGCTACTCGCGTTACTACAAAGAGGGATTACTTAATCAAGATACCCGCTGGGGACAGCAAGCGTTTCAAGGCTTCATCCTTGAGGGAATGCGACTTCCGAAGCAATTTTCCTTTGCATTCATGCACGGTAAGTCGCAGTTCAACGGAGGTTCGCTTCCAACACCCAACACTTTGACGGCTGGAAAAATCAAAAAGGACTTCAATAAAGGGTTTGTGAGTGCGAATGCTATTACTAGTGTTCGTTACAGCGATAGTTTGGCGATGGAAACAATCGGATTTAATCTTGTTACGAGTGAATTCGAGTGGAGATTTAAAGATGTAAAGGTGAAGGGCGAGATCGGTGCTGGAACTTATTTTAGTCCATCTTACACTTCAGAGTGGGGAGAGGCCCTTGATATTAAGGTTGAGTTGTCAAAGAACCTGACCTATTTCCCTATCGAATTCCGCTACTTCCAAATTAGCCCGAATGTGATCAACAACAATGGTGTTTTCTGGAATACATCTATTTCGGAATATAACGATGCTATTACTAGTGGAACAGTAACTGAAGGAAGTCAGGCACCAATCATCCCGTTTGCGAGTTCGCTCGTTTCAATTGGTCAAATGACCAATAACCGTCGTGGGGCAATTATCAATTTGGATATGCCTTTCGAGAAACACAAAATCACTTTGGGATATAGTGCAGCAAAGGAAATTGTCGGACTCTCAGATCGAATTACATATGGTCATACGGCAAACAACTTAGCGCTTTCAAGAATGTGGAGATGGGCATTCCCTTCTGACGTTGGCCCTTATGGAAATTTAAACAAAGTGTACCGTGGAGTATATGAAACGGTGATCATTACCGACTCTACAACATCAGCCAAAGGCTTTAATTCGGTGGAAATTAGCTACAAGTCCAATTATAAGATATTCAATAGAGATTTATACATTTTCTACCTCGGAGGGTTTTACTCCGTTCAAGATGATTTATCTGCGCTGCCACAATTCTCGAAAAAAGCTTACCTCCAGAGCTACAGCAATCAAGTAGAGTTTTACTACAATATTTTTGACAAAGTGGTGCTTTCGAATTACTTCGGAATTGACCGAATTATAGCCAATGAGAGAACGCAAGTGGATGTCCAAAGCAACTTAGCAAAAAATCAAATTGGATATAGTTATGCAATCGGATTGGATATTCAATTATCTAAAAATACTGGGTTATACGTTCGCCAGCGATGGATGAACTACAAAGATTTAAACTTCTCACTCGATCGTTATTCGGGAACTGAAACTTCAGTTGAATTAAAAATTTACTTCTAATGAAATCAGCTTTAATACTTTTTATTTGTTGCCTAAGCACAGTTGCTTTTTCTCAATCGAAGAAAAAAGTACAGTTTGTGGGGGGGGCGCGTTCGTTGATTTCGCACATGTCGATGGATCCAGGTGCTGAGGATACTGTTTCTCGAAAAAAGTCAACAGGTGGTTATGCCCTGATTGATTTAGGGTTTAAAATCAATCCGAATGCACAAACTGAAATCCTTGGAATGATCAGAATCAACAATGATTTTGGTGGATTTTGGGGTGGAGGAGTAACATTCGACGTTCGACAATTATACGTTCGTGGTGTAGCAGGAAAAATTGTACGATACCAACTGGGAAACATCGATTACAAACTCACTCCTTATACATTCTACAATAACGATTTCGATCTTCAAATGAACTCATCTGGAGCCTTGAGAATCAAAGAGGACGTGAATAACTACGAGACATTTTATTCAAAGAATAACACGTGGCGTCAGCAAGGGGCAGCAATCGATTTCGGATTGGCTTTCCCTAAAGTGGTGAATGAAATCAAGTTCAATGGCTTCATCACTCGTTTGAATCCAACGAACTTTACGAATATCCTGGAGCGTCTTTACGGTGGAGGAAACATGATTGTTAAGCAAAGCAAGTACCTAACTGTAGGATTCAATCACGTGAGTATTTTTGATTTGAAAGAAACGGCCATCGGAACTCCAGCTTATCGAAATAACGTGAGCACTTTGACTGCGCAATCAGCGTTGGGTAAGAAAAAGTGGAGATTGAAGTTTAACGGTGAAACAGGTTTCTCTACCAGTGGACTTGTGGAGGACACTTCTTCTTTATCCGATTACTTCATCAATGCTTCTGCGAGTTTTGAACTGAAGGATCTTGGGTTGACAGCGAGCATTGGTTATATGGATAATGGTGCAGACTTCAGAAGTTTTGGAGCGCAATCGAAGCGAATCAATTACGACAACGTAAATACGATTTTTGATCGATACACGAATGACCAAATTTTGAGAACTACGTCCTTGTACGATTTATATAATGACCCGAACTACTACAATCAATCGATTTCAACAGGGATTGCTGCGTACAACCCAGCGTTGAACAACGTTTTGCCTTTTGGAGTAGCGACGTTCAATCGTAAAGGGATTTACTCAACAGTGAATTATCAAGACAAGAAGAAGTATGTAAATCTTGATGCAACATACTATCGTTTGAGCGAAGTTCGCGGTCAAGGAACTACAGAATTAAAGAAATTCGATTTTGCTAAAACGAAATTAGACATCAATGTATCCAACATGTTTTCTTGGAAGAAGAAACAAACTGTCAATGTAGGGTGGTCGTATCAAGCTACGAACAGGGCGCCATCTCCTTTTGGAGGGATTTCGCTAACAACCCAAGCACTTCAGGTTGGAGGAGAGTTTGAATTGGTGGAAGATTTATTCTTGATCGCTAACTACTCGTACTTTATGTCTAGAGGAAATGAGTTGTTGGCCGTGCGTGATGGAAACGATGAGATCATCAACTTCACCGAGTATAATATCAACGCCAAAGAAGGATATTATGCAGCAGGATTAAGATTTAATTTCTCGGAGGATGTTTATTTATCAGCATTCTATGAAGGGAATAGCAATAACGACAATGAAATTAATCCATACGCTTTGAATCAAGTAATGGTGTTTTATGTAATGAAATTTTAAGATTATGAAGAATTATCTTTTGGTGTTTTTTGTAGGATCAATCCTTCTGACAGCTTGTCGAAAAGATGAGGTTGATCAATTTGATGGTCCTTCATTAACTGATATTTACGGTGACTTCAATATATTTACTCCATTCGCGGTAAGTGCACCAACAGTTGACTTCGGTGCTGGTGAGACGGTTCATTTCACGGCAGAATTTTCAAAGTCTGTGGACTGGGAAATTAAGGTGACAGGGCAAACATCTGGAGCAATAAAAATCATTTCTGGTTTTGGTTCAACGATTGACATGAGCTCTTCGAACTGGATAGGAGATATCACCGAATTTCCAATATTTCAAGTGGAAATCTGTGATGTTGAATTGAGTTTCCTGAATGAGCCTGATGTGTTTACAGAGCAAGTTGAAATTACCTCCCCAAAAACAAATGATGGATTCTTAGTTGCTGACTTTGAAAGTGGATTTTTGTCTGGATGGTCAACTTTTGTGCAGTCTGGAGCTAATATGGATTTCCAAATTAAATCGGACAATTTCTCACCGGAACAGAGCTCATATTTCAATATGGCTGGAGAAGTAGATTGGGATTATCTGATCGGGTACGTTTATTTCAACGCAAGCGCATATGGTGCACCGCATTATCCTTTGTCGAACAATCCTGACAATGAGTACTTCAACTTCATGCTCTACGGAGAGCCTGGATTGAACAATAGCATCATGCTTTTCCAATTTACGGAAGATGACAACAATGATGGAAATCACAATGGAACGAATGAAGACATGTATTCATTGGAAATGTTGGTTGACTGGGAAGGGTGGCGTTTGGTTTCTGCAAAGTATAGCGACATTCCTTGCTTAGTAAATGGTCAACCTGCGGCGCCAAATGGAAATGGAGTACATGATCCAGATAAAATCACTAGCATCAACATGCTTCACTTGGCCAATCCAGTAACAGGCTTTGCACAGTCGAAGTTGGATTACATGATTTTCACTCAAAACGGACCGCTAAAGCCATGATTAAAGCTCTAGTACATAGTGTCTTTTTGCTGTGCGCTTTCAGTTCACTTGGACAGGATACAACTAACGTTCAGGAACTCGAAGAAGTGGTGATTGATGAAACGCGTTTGTTTCAACGATTGGGACTATATGATGAGTACGAAGCTGACGATCGTCCGAATATCAAAGGGTTTGACCAGTTAGATTTGTACGCAGATAATTTCTCAGATGAAGTGTGGGCTTCAGAAAATCAAGACTGTATCATTCTTACTCAGGAAGAAGATGAGAGCGATGTATATTTGAAATTACATTGGAACAAAGATCATCCTGATTGCGATTGGGTTGGATTCGGATTCGGTTGGGATTTTTGGTCTGGAAAGGATATGGGAGAGATCATTGATACGGCTGCTGTACAGTTGACTGTTCGATCTACTGGAAAAGACATGGGAAATCTTCCATGGGCAATGGGCTTCGAGGATTACGCCGGAGGACAAGCATGGATAGGTTTTTCGAGTAAATTCATTGAGAACAAAGTAATCACGAAGGAATGGACGAAAGTGACAATTCCTCTTGGTTTATTCCCTTTTGAACAGCGAGATTGCGACGCATCAAACATTAAGCAGATGTTGTTTCAAGTTTTTGCCGAAGATGATTTGGAAATCAATGATATTCAAATTGTTCCATTTGCAGGGAAATTGAAGAAAGAGATTGTTTCGGTTGATGTTATTGATAACGTAGAGATAACAGATGGCGGAGCAAAGTGGGATTGGAGCAAGGCGAAATACGAACCGTTTGGAGATGGTCACGAATTCAGTGTAGCTCATACAAGCACTAAAATTTGGGTAGGAGTGAAGCTCAATGATAAAACCCCGCGAATGAATTCAAATACTGGGTCTAATCTTTGGAAAGGTGATGCTTTGGAATTCGCGTTTGCAACCAATCCAATAGCTGATGTTAAGCGCACGTCGTTCTTGCTCAGTGATTATCATTTTGGGTTGAATTTAGGCGCTAATCCGTATGTTTGGAATTGGAGTGAAGACAAATTGGAATCGAATATAGAATACACCATCTCTGAAGATGGGAGTTTTGTCGAATTGGTTATTCCAATTGGACAGTTTAATGGAACATCGAGTTTTTATCTTCCGAATGTTGAATCGCTCAGTTTTGAAATCGCTGTTGACGTGAGTGATTCTGGTAATACACGTTTACGTCAAGAACGTTGGAACAGTGAGGGTGCGGAAGGATTTCATGTAAACCCTTCTATGTGGGGGAAGTTGATTTTTTAGGTAGTCAATTGATTTTCCAAAAATGGAATTAATCGAGAAGATCTGGATTATCGCTAACGAAATATCCTTGTTGTTCGTTCAGTAGCCTTTTCAATATGTCTCGCTCTTCTGTGGTAACCACATACGTTTTTGACCATCGATCGTGCCACCCACGATCGCTCAAACATGACAGCGCTTCAAAAGGAACAAGTCTAGAAAATGATCGACCAACTAAAGAACCAAGTTCTGGTGCTTCTCCATATTCATTGATTACAACCGAATTTGTTGCAAACTTACCTAAGGTGCGCTGCATTGTCCTTTCACAAATGAAATAATACGCTACAGTCACAATGATATTATCGAAAGTTGGAATAAGATTATAAGTAACTCGATTGACCTCAATCTCAGAGGATACTCCAACTTCTAACCCGTACATAAGAGCAAAATTCACACTAAATAGAACTCCGCCAATAATGAGTGAGTCTAAAATGTAATGAGCAAATCTTAACCATCCCGTAATGACATTTACCTTTCTAGGAACCTCTGTCTGGTACGGTTCTTTTGTTCTATTCCCAAATGCATCGCGATCTCGTTTGTAGAATGTTTTTGTTTCAGTTAATTCCTCAATTGTTACTTTCATCTTTCAATCAGACTATTTGTTCGTTTCGTTTTCCCACAGAGAAACAAGGTCGGGAATAGGCTTACGCTCACATCATTTTGTCCAAAGCCATTTGTCCTGTATCTCCGACTTCTACACCTAATTCTGCTGCCTTTTCTGATACTTGTTTGACTTCTCCTTGTACCAGCTCTTCCAAGTTGCTCACTCCACTCACGATAGCGCAAGCATCGCCTGCTACATTACATGTTTCGATGTTGATATAACCGCAGGCTAGAATTCCTTTTGACGCTCTGATAATCAAAAGTGGTAGTTCGAATTGAATTTGAAACTTTTCTAATTGATCTTCTTTCATAGTGTGTTTGGTTAGGTGATTTTACTTCTTTTTTTTCGAAGCGATTCAACATCTCCCACAATTTCTAAACCTGCAATGGAAGTGCTATCTTCGTAGATAACGTTTTGATTCTCGTCCAGTACGGTTAAATGCAATTGAGCATTAACGCTTTCTGAAATTCGTCGCTCCATTGATCCTTGAACAGGAGCTAATAACTCGCCAGAATTGCTTCTGTAAGTTTCGATTTGATAAGTGAATTCCTTATTATAAATGTTAATTTTTAGGGTGTCGGAGCTAGTTGAACTCAGGTCAAGTTTGGCTTTTGTATACGTTGCAAATCGGTGTACTTTGCCCTCATGTAGGAAGAACCCAAGGAAACCATTAAACGAACTTCCTAGCCAAGGAATATTGGCAATTGACAGCATGAATTACGAGTTTTTTGAACTGAAATTGTTCGTCTGAATCCAAATCCATGACGAAGGCATTGATTTTCCCCAATCCTTTTCGATATAGCCCACGCCATCTTCAAAAATATAGGAACTGCCAGTCTTATTGATTGACCCTGACAAATTGTGATTCAAACTTACAACACCATGATAACACTCCATGAAAGGCACATAGCGATACCACCCCATTATTCCTTTTTTCCGATTCTCACTGAGGTAAACCTGTCCTGATATCGTAATCTTGCTAGAAATTGAAGTGCTGTCGTTTTGAATATTCAATACCACACTGTCTTCGGAAAAATAATTCTCTCCAATTCGTATGGCGAACTTCTCGCTTGAAAAATGAAAGTCTTCAATAGGGAAGGAGTAGTAATCGGTTTTGGCCGTTTTACCATCAATGAACTGAATGAAAGCGTGCTGTTCAGAGCCATCTTCGGAGAGCGAAATTCCTGGAATGATACTCATAATGGAAGCCTGATCAGCGGAAACCATTTTAAAATACCAGCCCTCAAAATATTTCTTCTTCTTTTTGTTTCCTTGGAAGACGTGAGGATTGTTTTTCTTGAGTTTTCGATAGCCGGGAATGCGCTCGTGTGATGTGAAATTCGCTTCGTTTGGGGTTTGGGAATTCGTAAACTGAACAACTGCGGAGTAGATGAACAATGCAAGGAAATACACGAATACCATTTTATTCAACATGAAGTTTCAATTTAACTCATCTCACGAATTTAAAGAAGCGAAGTAAGCTCTAACCTTTGAAATGTGCGTGTCTTTTTCTTCGGGACTCAACCAACTTGCCTCAAATCCATTAATTGCCAATTGCATTAATTGATCATTGTTCAAGTTTAATGCCTTAGCAGTTTCCAGGTAGTTTTCGTTCATGTATCCTCCAAAATATGCTGGGTCATCTGAATGAATAGTTGCTAAAATTCCCTTGTCGAGCATTTGGGCAACAGGGTGTTCTTTCATTTCTTGAATCACCTTCAGTTCTACGTTGCTCAAAGGACAAAGCGTGAGTGCTATTTGATCTTTGACCAGTCTCTCAACCAACTTATCGTCACTCAAACAGCGATTTCCATGGTCAATTCGATCGACATTCAATAAATCAAGTGCTTCCCAGATATATTCAGCAGGACCTTCTTCTCCGGCGTGTGCCACCAATTTGAATCCATGTTCTGCGGAAGCTTTAAAGACATTAATGAATTTGCTTGGAGGATTGCCCATTTCCGACGAATCAAGACCAACACCGTCAATCCAGTCTTTGAATGGCAAAGACTCTTCAAGTGTTTTGAATGCGTCCTCTTCACTTAAATGTCGCAAATACGACATGATAAGCTTGTATGAAACGTTCAATTCATCCTTTGCTTTTTCTAGTGCTCGCCGAATTCCTTTAATTGCAACATCAAAAGCAATACCGCGCTCTGTGTGTGTGTGGATCGAAAAACACTTCCACGTGTACAACGTTTTGACTGTGTACTTTGGTGAGGTACGCCCAAGTCAAATCAAAGAAATCTTCCTCATGTATTAGGACTTTAGCACCAGTCTAATAGATGTCAAGAAATTCTTGAAGATTATTGAATTTGTATGCTTTTTTCAATGATTCAATTGAATCGTAGTCTAAATAGATGTTATTTCTTTTAGCTATTTCGAACATCAATTCTGGTTCGAAACTTCCTTCAATGTGCAAGTGAAGTTCAGTTTTTGGAATACCTTGTATAGTAGTAGCTAAATTAGATGAGTTCATGTAGTAAGTCTGAGTCGTTAAAAAAATTGTCTACGAATTTAATTAAAGAATTGGAGAATTTTCATGTGAATCCTCAATGTTCCAATGGTATTCTGTCATTGTTATGATGTGGAGAGCTCTCTCCTTAATCACATTTACCAATCACGCGTGTCAAACCGATGCTTAATTGAGGTTCAAACCCGTAGAGCAAATCTCTTTGAACAGTTGGGTTGAATTTAGCCTTGTCAATAGTGAAGAAGTAAGGAACTTTTACTCCATAGTTGAAGGTTAACCTTCCCGTGAGTCTGATGGTATGATAGGCTTCTAAGCTGATTGACCCTACAAAATGTTCGTTGACATGAGTTGCATATTGTTCGGTAAAATTGTCTATCGAACGATAGTATCCTCCAAGTACCGAACCAACATATCCAATGCTTGAGTTGAGGTTTATTCGAAGTCCATGTTGAACATCGAATTCATAGTAATAACCAAGCCCAAATTGGACTCCAATTGACTGAATCGTGGTTATATAATCCAAAAGTGAATACGTTCCGGAAGTATCAATAATTGGGTTGTTTGCATTGCTATATGGTGAAGCGATTGGCGTTCCGGCGCACAACCTTAAGGTGTCGTTTGAAATAAATGTGCTTCCATTGCTTCCTGCAAAAACACCCACTGAATACAAAATTCGATTCTTCAGAACCTTTTGATAGTGAACTGTCAGCATAAGATTATGCATCCGAGTACTCAAATCAGCTCCAATGCGTTGTTGACTGAATGACTGGAAATGTAATAATAGTGCAAAGAATAGGATAAGTGATCGTGTTTTCATCATAGTAGGTGGATTAGTGAAATATACTATTCTAAACGAATAAATAGTCGTCTTATTATTTTGAACTTCTCCAAATTGAAGAACTTCGTTTAGAATGGAGGAAGGGAAGACTTTAATTACTCCGGCTTGTTTATGTAAAAAAAGGACGATTTTACTCGTCCCTCCAACCAAAAAAACTTAAAGAAATGGGGTGTCTATTCTTTAAACCTGAATTCGATTCAATAAAAAACTCAATTTTTGATAAATCTTACTTTTGAGATTGATCCATTCTCGTGCTGAATCGTCATCAAATACATTCCAACTGCTAAATTTTCGATTGAAAGATTATTCGATCCAGAAGTCAATTTTTCCTCTGAAACAACAGATCCATCCATCGTTGAAATGATTACATTTCCTTCTATACTGGACTCAACAGTAATTTGATTAATTGCAGGATTTGGAGATACTGAAATTTCCGTAACTTCAGTTTCCGGAAGACTTGCCTCTTCATCGAGTTTGTAGGCCCGTACATAATCAATTTCCAATTGAGCAGGAAAAGATGTTGTTGCATCAGGGTATCCAGGCCAATTTCCACCAACTGCCAGGTTAAGAATCAAATAAAACGGCAAGTGAAATTCATCCGTACTTTGCGTATTGTTTGCTATCGATAAGTAGTGGTATTGGTTTCCGTTTAAAAACCATCTGATTTCATCAGAATTCCATTCGATCGAGTAGACTTGATAATTCGTTGGGTTCACAACGGAAGAGTTTCCATTGAAGACATGTCCGCCATTGTGCCAGTGCGCCGTTCCATGAATTGACATTTCGTTGTTGATGTGTTCCATAACGTCAATTTCTCCACAATAAGGCCAACTCACTTGATCGATGTTCTCACCCAACATCCAAAATGCCGGC
>CAJQOB010000192.1 GCA_905479845.1 uncultured Flavobacteriales bacterium | reverse complement strand
CCTCCAAGAACACACTCTGAAGATAAATTTAGATTCGTAAAAGGTGAATCTGAAGTTCCAGTTGATGCAATTAATGCTGATTTCTTTGCTGAATATAGAGGAGACATGCACGAAGTTGCAGATGGATCAATCCTTGTGTTCCACGAGTTGGAAAAAGGACGTGAGTATGCTAAATTGGTAAACAAGCCCGTACTAATTGACTTCACAGGACACTCTTGCGCGAACTGTCGTAAGACAGAGTCAACAATTTGGATGAACGATAAGGTTCGTCCTATGCTTCAACGAGACTTCGTTATCATCTCGCTCTACTGTGATGACAGAACCGAAGTTCCAAAAAGCGAGCAAGTGTATTCTGATGCCTTAAAAGGAAAAATCAAAAATATTGGTAACAAATGGTCGGCTTATCAAATTGAAAAGTACGAGCAATTGTCTCAACCACTGTATATTGTTCAAGACCTAGAAGGAAACGATCTTTCTGCACCAAGAGGATATGACTCTAGTGTTGATGGATACGTGAAATTCTTAAATGACGGAAAAAAATCATTCAAAGCACTTCAACCTGCTCCAGAGGAGTAAGAATTGATTAGAAATAGCTTAATCCCCCGTTTAAATATTAATTTGAACGGGGGATTTTTTTTAGCTTTACTCTATGAATAATTTCCTGATCACTCCGATCGAATATTTAAAGGGTGTTGGTCCACAGCGGGCTGAAGTTCTTAAAAAGGAGCTCAGGATTTTTACGTTTCAAGATTTAATCGAATACTATCCTTTCCGATATGTTGATCGCTCAGAGCATCACAAAATTCGTGATTTGGTTGACCTCGAAGGCTTCGCCCAATTGAGGGGAAGAATTACCCAGTTTGTTGATTCAGGTACAGGGCGTAACAAACGACTCACAGCGAAGTTCGAAGACGATACTGGGATGATTGATCTCGTTTGGTTCAAAGGTGCTTCGTGGATGAAGAAATCACTGCAACTGAACAAGGAGATTCAAGTATATGGAAAACCGAAACTATTCGGGAACAAATGGAATATCCCTCACCCTGAAATATCGACCATTGACAAACAAGAAGTAGGGTTTCAACCTGTTTACTCGAGCACCGAGCGACTTAGCTCAATGAGTCTGAACACCAAAGGAATTGAGAAGATCGTTCGAAACCTACTTGAAGAAAACTCCATCAAGTTCGAAGATATTTTATCAGATAGCTTCAGAACAAAATATCAACTCGTGGCAAGGGATTTGGCCGTTCGAGGAGTTCACATTCCGAAAACAGAACAGCAAGTTCAAGCGGCTCGATATCGATTGAAATTTGAAGAACTATTCTTTCTTCAGATGGAGTTGCTGATGCGTAAGAAAATTGCCATTCAGAAATCCAAAGGATTCGTTTTTACAAAAGTTGGTGATCACTTCAATTCATTTTATAGTGAGGTTCTTCCGTTTGATTTAACAGGAGCCCAAAAGCGCGTATTGAAGGAAATTCGTCGAGATATGAATACTGGTCACCACATGAATCGACTTTTACAAGGAGATGTGGGCTCAGGAAAGACTTTAGTTGCTTTGCTTTCGATGCTCCTCGGAATTGACAATGATTTTCAAGCTGCCTTGATGGCGCCCACCGAAATACTCGCGATTCAACATTTTGAGTCAATTTCAGATTTCCTGAAGGAAAAGAACGTAAACGTCGCCTTACTGACAGGATCAACAAAGAAAAAAGATAGAACTGTTCTCCACGAACAACTTTTGAATGGAGAAATTGATATTCTCATTGGAACACATGCTTTGTTGGAAGATGTCGTTCAGTTCAAGAATTTAGGGTTGGTAGTAATTGATGAGCAACATCGATTTGGAGTGAAGCAACGCGCGCGGATGTGGAAAAAGAACACCACCCCACCACATGTATTGATCATGACTGCAACACCAATTCCGCGAACACTTGCCATGACGTTTTATGGCGATCTTGATGTTTCTGTGATTGATGAATTACCACCAGGTCGGAAACCAATTACCACGCTTCACAAAAAGGAAGCGAATCGACTACGGGTATTTGGGTTTATGAAAGAAGAAATTGCAAAGGGAAGACAAGTCTACATTGTTTACCCCTTAATTCATGAATCGGAGAGTTTGGATTTCAACAACCTCATGGACGGTTACGAAGCCATTTCTAGATCCTTCCCTCTCCCCGATTACAATGTGAGTATCGTTCATGGAAAGATGAAACCCGAAGACAAGGAATTTGAAATGAATCGCTTTGTAAAAGGTGAAACGCAAATAATGGTCGCGACAACTGTTATTGAAGTTGGAGTTAATGTGCCGAATGCTTCTGTAATGATTATTGAAAGCGCAGAACGTTTTGGCTTGTCACAGTTACACCAGTTAAGAGGTCGCGTAGGTCGTGGAGCCGAAAAATCGTTTTGCATCCTGATGACGGGAGATAAAATTTCGCAAGACACCAAGAAACGAATCAATACTATGGTGCGCACCAACGATGGTTTCGAGATCTCCGAAGTCGATTTACAATTACGCGGACCAGGTGACCTCTTAGGTACACAACAAAGTGGATTGCTCGACCTAAAGATTGCGAACCTCAGTAAAGATGGTCATGTTGTTGAATTGGCTAGAAACGCAGCAAAGGAAATATTAACGGAGGATCCCTTGCTTGAAAAGCCTGAAAACGCTGGTATTCGTACGAAATTGAATTCAATGTTGAGATCGAGACCTAATTGGGGAAAGATAGCATGATTAGACTCGGCTGTGCCTTTTAGATTATCTGATGGCTGCGCTTTTCGATCGCTTTGCTCTTGGATTAAATTGGAAGTAGGTTTTAGTTGGATTAGTTGGATTAGTTGGATTAGTTGGATTAGTTGGATTAGTTGGATTAGTTGGATTAGTTGGAGAATATCAGAATCAGTCCAAAAATCCAAACGCCGGACGTTTCAGAAATCAGATCAATCCAGTAAACGCTTGTTCAAATCTGAGTATTTCTTCACTCCTTTCGCGTAGTAATTCCAGAGAATATTTCCTCGGAACATCCCTGTAGAGTTGAAGCTTGTAGATAATTTTTTAAGGTCTTTTCGTTTCTTCAAAAATGTTCGAAGTTTCCCGTAGAATGACATGTGTGCCTTAAACACTGCTCCGAAATGATTGAATTCCCCCTTCGCAAGGAAACTCATGGCTGCCACTCCATCAATTACTAATCGCCAGAAAAGTTTCGGAAGCAAAATACCTTGATGGTTTTTCGTTAGCATAAAAAGACTATTTCTGAAATTCAAAAAAGTCTTACGCGGTGAATTATACGGCAATGTCCCTCCACCGACGTGATACACGACCGATTTCGGCTCTATCAAGAAGCGATAGTTGAGTCGTTTTAGTCGCCAACAGAGATCAATCTCTTCCATGTGCGCAAAGAAGTCTTCATCGAAACCACCAACCTTATGAAACAGCTCAGATCGTATTGCAAGACAAGCACCCGTTGACCAAAAGATTTCCTGACTATTGTCATACTGTCCTTGATCTTCTTCAACGCTTGTTAAAATTCGCCCTCGGCAAAATGGAAAATAGTTGACATCAATAAAACCACCTGACGCCCCAGCGTGTTCAAAATTTTTCTTGTCATTATATGACAACACCTTAGGTTGACACCCTGCCACAGTCTCATCTTCGAATTTTTCAAGCAACGGTTCCAACCAATTCTCTGTAAGTTCGATATCACTATTTAGAAGAACATAGAATTCAGAATCAACCTGTTTGAGCGCTTCGTTGTATCCTTTGGCAAAGCCATCATTGGATGAATTTTGAATCAACTCGACATTAGGAAAGTTTGCTTTTAGAAACTCAATCGAATCATCCGAGGAATCATTATCAGCAACGACGATTCGAGCTCCATTCGAGTACGAAATTACACTTGGTAAAAACTGTTCAAGGAATGATTTCCCGTTCCAATTGAGGATTACTATTGCCGTTCGATTCAACACGGCCCGAAGATAATTGAAATTAAATTAGGATCAATACTGTTCGTAATATTCAGTTGCGTTTCCACCGTACTGATCTTGCACATTTCCATTCGGATCTTGCACATTTCCTCCAGAGGTCGTTCGCTTAGACAATTCCCGTTGCCATCCTTGATTTTTCAGTTCTCCGATCATATCTGAATGCAACAAGCGGTACGTGTTGTTCACCAAATCAGGGTTGTAGAAAATAAATCGTTTGTTCGAGAATTTTCCGATTTCGTTGTACACCCAAATTTCAAATGGGTACTCATTCGTTGAGTTATCACGCTTGACGATATTTGTTGGAGGTCCATATTGCAAGTAAACACGCCCACGATCTGTCTCAAATCCCTCTTGGAAATTGTTGGAATAAATGCGTTCAACCAACTGAACTTGATTTTTGTACTTAATCCATGACTCGTATGTATTATCAGGATCAGTAGCCATCCAATACAGTTGAATGTGTTTTCTAGCTTCATTCCCATCTTTCGATTTTCCAACAGCGATGATATTTTTCACTCCTGTAGCGCTCGAAATTGGAATTAACGATTCTAGATAAAATCCAACACTGTCATCCGTGATTGAGTTTTGAAAAGCAGGATCAAGAACTATATCTGCAGCATTCAGAGCATAAACTTCATCATTACTTCGCTCAAATTCGTACGATTCCTCGGCAAGTTCCAACAAGTTCCGATTCAACAATTTGTACTTAATAATGTATTTCCCTGTTGGCACGGAAGAGATATCAATTTCGCGCAGCACTGGAACAACAGGGCTCGTATTATATTTAGATGTTTGCGTCAACTCTGAAATCTCCATTCCAGTTGCAGCATTGGTTACCGTTTGTCGAATAGCGAATACCGAATCAGGCAGTTCATTCGTATTGTATACTTCAAAATAAACAGGAATAGAACTCAGCTGTTCAGGATAGAATGTCACAATTCTTGGAATAATGTCATACCCAGATTTAAAAAATGGTGAACTTCCATCTCCTCTGGTAGCATATTCAGCCACTTCAATATTCGAAATCGAAATTGCATCGCTCATTTCAGAAATGACAAGCATTTGCGAAAAGTCGATTGGATCATGTTCACTATTCAAATCCATCAGCATTAGCTGAAACTGATACGTGCCAGGATTCAACTGAAAACGACGAACATCATAAAAATCCTCGACTACACTATCCTTCATGAATGGAGTCTCAAGGCGATATGCATCTTCTTGTACAACGACACTATCTTGATCCAGAATTTTCATACTTACAGCGAGATCACCAATTAATCCACCGTCTTTTCCTTTGTAGTTGATGGAATATCCTGTGAATTGCAGGTGAAATTCAATATAGTTTCCGATTTCAGGAGCAAAAAATTGCTTGTTGTCGACGTAGGCTTTCAGTTTGCGGTCTTGTGAGTTAGATGCAAAACTGATAAGTAGGATTAAGAAGATTGTACTTAGGCTTTTCATAAAGTACCGTTGTTTGTTTGCATAAAGATACGAAATCCATCATTTGCAATACCTAAAGTGGCTTGTTATTGATTGTGGGGTAGTTTTCAGGCGATTAACTGCGATGGAGTTCTTGTTAAAAATCAGGAAGTAAAATGAATTGAAAAAAAATCGAAAAAAAAAATTGAAAAGGCTTGCGCATGACTAAGAATTGAGTACTTTTGGCGCGGAGAATTGCCAGAGTGGTCGAATGGACCGGTCTTGAAAACCGGCGTACTTCACGGTACCGGGGGTTCGAATCCCTCATTCTCCGCACTACAAAAAGGATAACCGAAAGGTTGTCCTTTTTTCGTTTGCGGAAGTAGGGAGTCGAACCTGGTTCGACCTGAGGACGAAGTCTGAAAGCATGGAGCGAAGCGGAACT
>CAJQOB010000191.1 GCA_905479845.1 uncultured Flavobacteriales bacterium | reverse complement strand
AAATTTACTGAGATTATTACGATTAGATTTTTTAGACGTGCCACTTTTCATTCCTTACTACAGTTTCGGATGATACACTTTTACAGCCTGTTCATACACTTTCGTTTTATCAAGTGTCATTTCCTTGCGTTCATGATTCAAATACATGTCCATTTGGTCTGTGAAGTGCGGACTATCTGGGTCGCTTGATTCCCCAAAAGGTAAAACCGTTTCAATTTCAACATCATCTTCACTGTATCTAACTAACATGATGTAAGATTCACCAGCAACGGCCTTCACACGCCCCTTTTTCAATGGTGCTGAATTCGTAGCGGCAATCATGTCGAGGAGACCAGAAATTGGTTTCTCAACGTCACCTCTGGAATGAATTTGGTGATCTTCCAAGGTAATATCAATTCGCTTAAAGTTCTTCAATAAGAATTTTTGTGTTGCTTCAATTTCTTCAATAATCAATTCTTCGGGAAGAGACTTTGCGTGATACAGACCTTCTTCTTTCGTTCGAACAACGAGTTTTTTGAAAAGGATGCTCCATTGTGCCGCGGCTGTGTTTTCAATGTTTGCTTTCCGATCCCATCCCTGAATGATCGTAATCAAGTCTTTTAGGTGTGGGTATGCGTTCGCATCGATGTCAAAAACCTCATTTAACTGAAATGGACACATTAAAGAATCGGGATACTGCTGATCGTACTTGATTCGCTGAAATTCTTCGTAATTCAAGGTTGGATACTGATCAATCAATTCCATAAATCGAACGCTACGATTGTTTTCCTCTTCACGGAAACCGAGGGTTGGGTCGTAATCATTTTCATCCAAATTATCATCTGGGTGTGTAGCGTTAAAAGGAGAGTTGTTAGTGTTGAATAGGTATCCTTTTGGTGGATTTAAAAGTTGTGGTAAATCTTCCATTCCATGATAAGCATGGGTTAAAGCTTCGGAAGTATTTCCCGGTAAAATTCCTTCCCAATCGAAATCTCCTTCTCTGATTGGAATTCGTCCACCACTCAAGTAAAATATGTTGTCTTGGCGGTCGGCGTATGCAACATTGAATCGTGGGAGTCCGCACATTTTCAAAGCTGTTTTAAACTCTTCCAAATTCGTTGATTTACCCATCTGATACCATTGATCAATTGAAGATATATTCTCTAAAGCATTTGAATGAAAAGCGAAGTATCCGGATTTATTTTTGATTACTGGACCGTGAACACTCCAATACAGATCTTTCTTCACCGTAATTTTCATCCCTAGAAATACTTTCACCTTCAGCTTCGCTTTGGACGTTTCCAATGGCATCCACTCACCGTCAAATTTGTACATGTTTTTCTTCTTTGGATGCATTTCCAGCTGATAAACATCAATGAGATCTGGGTAGTTGTAGGTGTGCGTCCAGCCAAGATGCTCGTTTGTACCGATTAGCGGAAACGGTGATCCAGGAAATAATGAACCGAGCATGTTCCAGCCTTCATCGCTCACAACATGAGCCTCATACCAGGAAAATGGTCCGTCCAAAGGCTGGTGCGTGTTCACATTCAGGTAGGTTTTGTTGTCTTCCGTTTTTTGTTTGCGAATCATGAATGCATTTGACCCAATCGTTTTATCTGAAACATTTTCTTCGAAAAGACTATCTGCATATTCAATCTTATTTCCAATCAGATCTCTTAGAATTTCACCCGAGTCAGAAAAGAAGTGTATCACCATGTTATATCCAGCCAAATAGTCCATGATGCTCATTGGGAAGGTACCTTTTATCAGTACTTCTTCAGGATGAGATTCTGCGTATGCATTGATTCCTTCAACGTAGCCTTCAATTACAGCAACTACTTCTTTCGAAAGAAATTTGAACTGTTTTTCAGCCGTTTCTCTACAACGTAAAGCTTGAATGATGTAGTCGAATGTTGCACCTTCTTTTCCATTGTGCGAAGCGAGTTTATTGATAGCGGGAAGGAATATTTCTTGAATCGTTTTGAAGTTGTCTTCAGAATTTGCCCATGCTAATCCGTAAGCCGTTTCTTTATCCGTTTTTCCGTAGATATGAGGAACTCCCCATTTGTCTCTGACGATCTCTATATTGTTTGGATCAACTTGTGCGAAAGCGATTAATTGAAGGAATAAAATGAAGGTAGAACTAATCAGAATTCGAGAAATGTTGGGCATTTGAAAGAAGGAATTTTGTTGGTTTTTTTTGTGTGTGCATAATATAATGGATTAAACTCAATCTGTCAAGAGAAATCATGAGGTTTACACGGAATGTGTGATAATTTTCAAATTGTTTTATCTTTAGTACGATCAACCTGTACTCTTCTCTGAAGAGTAACCTAAAAATTATTATGAAAACTGTTCAACAATGGTATTCGGAATACGCCGAAAGTCATCAAAACAAATTGAACCAAAGCATACATTATATATGCGTTCCGTTAATCTTTTTAAGTATTGTTGGATTGTTTATGTCCATACCCAATACTTTTTTAGCTGATCTATTTGGAGTCAACTCTTTACTCTTTTCGAATTGGGCAATCATCGGATTAATTGTGCCAATGATTTTTTACACGAGCCTGTCATTCCGAGTGTTCCTTCGAATGGTGCTTTTTTCTGCCCTGTGCATTGTTGGAAACTACTATTTGTCTTATGCTGTTGATTTATTAATCGCGTCAGTTACCATTTTCGTGTTGGCTTGGATTGGACAGTTTTACGGACATCACATAGAGGGGAAAAAGCCTTCTTTTCTCAAAGACTTACAGTTCTTGTTGATTGGCCCAGCTTGGGTATTCGAGAAAATGTTGAAGAAGTAACTCGATCAATACTTTACGAAGTAATCTCCATCTAGTATTACGTACGTTTCACCCGATAAAATGGTGTCTAACCCATTCACAATTTCTCCTGTGGCAACAGCTGGGTATTGATCGATGAACATTGTATGTGTGTAGAACCCAAGGTTGAGGATTCTAATTTTACTATTGATTCGCCATCTTCTGGGGTTTTCTCCAAATGTTTCAATGAAGTCATTGAGTGAGTCGTACAAGGTTATCGAGCCATAACTGTTGTCTCCAATGTCAAGATACCAACGCTCATTGGAATTTTCAACATGTCCCCAACGGCCAATAAAATCTTCATCCGCTTTATGTACAGCCTTCTTATTGCAAGAAGTAGCACATACTAAAAGTGTCACTACACATCCTACTAGAAAATTTCGTTTGGAGAGAATACTCATTCTATCAAGTTATCACTTTACGGGAACAATGTCTAATTTTGATCCAATACTTTGAAAATCAAATAAATTAGGATCCAATAAGTGCGATGGTTCAACATGCTTCAAAGCGTTGAAGATGGAAGATGATCTTCCAGGGAATTCTGCATCCCATTCTTTGATCATTTTCTTTACCTTTTTTCGCATCATGTTCTCTTGAGAACCACAAAGGGTACAAGGAATAATTGGGAATTGCTTTGCTTCAGCGTAGATTTCAATCTCTTCTTCCTTACAGAAAGCTAGGGGACGAATAACCACATGTCGATTGTCGTCCGTTTTATACTTTGCTGGCATCGCTTCCAGTCTCGAACCATTGAATAGGTTCATGAAGAAAGTTTCAATGATATCGTCTCTGTGATGACCCAGAGCAATTTTTGTAGCGCCAATTTCATCCGCAATTGTATAAAGGTTTCCTCTGCGCAAACGAGAACAGAGACTACACATTGTTTGTCCAGGTTCAATTTTCGCCTTAACAACGCTGTAGGTGTCCTTTTCGACTATTCTGAAATCAACACCCAATCCACTGAGGTAATTCGGAAGAACTTCTTCAGGGTATCCAGGTTGCTTTTGATCCAAGTTGACTGCGACAATCTCAAAATTGATATCCGATTGCTTCTGATAATGGAGTAGGATATCGAGCATGGTATAACTGTCCTTTCCGCCAGATACACAGACCATTACTTTATCACCATCTTCAATAAGCGAATATGCTTCCCATGCTTTCCAAACATCACGTCGGAGGTGTTTTTGAGCCCTGTTTACAATTGGATCGATTCCCATGGGGTAAAATTAGTAAGATTTTTAGCGAAATACCCTATGCGCCTTGTTGCGATTAAGTAGCATAAAGCTCCTCCTGATAAGTTAGATGGCTCAAAATAGGATCAAAACGAGTAATTATACCTACGATTTCAGTGTAGAGAATGTCCACCTTTGTCAACTGTCAATAATTACTATATTGCTCCAGCTAAAAGTAACCATTATGAAATTTTCCACATCGATTAACGTCCAACACAAACATTTCCGAAGTATCAGAATAGCGCATTTCTTATTACTGTTTTCTTTAATTGTCAGCAGTTCAGTCTTTTCCCAAAAGAACAGAAGTTTCGACGAGTTCGTTGATGAGGACTGCGAGTGTTACGATCGTAAGAAAGAAGGATTTTTATCTAAAGTTGATGCCCACTGTCATTTCAGACCTTTCGGAGGGAGGGTGATTCCATTTACTGAGTTGGTAAGCTATTTTCAGCGATCAGGAGTTTTGTTTGTGAACGCGTACGGAATTGGTCAAACTTTGCCAAGCGATGATACATGTACGTACTACCTCGATTGTCCGGGGACACCTGTTACGCCGAGTCTCAGAAATGACTTTGTAAATGCTGCGAATTACTTGGAGTACAAAGGAAGAGACAAGGGAAAGCCAGACGATCCGTTCGAAGGAGAGGAAAGAATCAATTTGGTGTTATCAATGACTTTTCCAGATTTAGCACACCCTGAACGCGTGACTGAGTACATTCAACTTTTAGATACCGAGTATCCTGGAGTTTTTACATGGATGGGAGAGGTGAATTTGGTGAAACAAGCTTTGTTCGCCAATGGTCAAACGGGTGCTAGTTTTGCGAGTATTGCAAAGTGGAAACCCTTCATGGATACCATTAGAAAAAGAGACATTCCAATTAATATTCATTCTGATATTGGCTGTAATGGACCCGAAGATAGCTTGACTCAATACTTGTATTTAATGGAGGAAGTGCTCAATAGATATGATGATAATAAAATAGTTTGGGCGCACATGGGGCTGTCGAAAGAACTGACGGAAATGCCAGCAGAGCAGCACATAGGGATTTTATCCGGATTACTAGACAAACACAAAAATCTCACGCTAGACCTTTCATGGGATGTGCTCTGGGATTCCGTTTTTGTGGACGATGTTGCACGTGCGAAATACGTTGAGTTCATTGATAAATATCCGACACGATTTATTACAGGAACCGACTTTGTTGCATCCAGAGAAGGAAAGAACTACAAAACGTATAGGCAAGCCCTACTCAAAACAAGTTATATCAATGAAGATATGGGGGATGAAGCCTTTCGAAATATTGCCTTAGGAGAGAATTATTTCAGATTACTGAATCTTGATTTTACAGCGCCGAAAATTTGTGAACAGAAGCGCAAGAAGAAAAAGCAGAAGGAAGCTGTCAAGAATTGAGTTCACGCAGTTTCAATGAAAAAAGTAACCATTACTAAAGGACACTATTATGCCTTCAATTAAACGAGCAATAAAGACATCGGACCTTACTTACGAAATGAGTGACGTTTCCATTGAAATCGTCAATGCACCTGAAGATTGCGACTGGAGTCGCTGGGGAATGTTGGATGATCGCAGATCAACCAGAATGTATTGCTTCAAAGCGAATACCGAAAATCAACTGTATCAATTCATTTTAGAAGGAGAGGTGTACAAGTTTGAGGAGAACATCCTGTTAACAATCACTGGTGTTAGTGATGCTCAGAATAATAAGAAAATTGCCATGCTTAGTACCCCAAACTTCGAAGAAGCTGTTGGGATAAGCGATAAAGACGAAGAGGGAAATCCAAAAGAAGGAGCGCCTTATTTACCGATCCCACAGAACTACCACGTGTATATGCAAACGTGGGAAAACCCAACGTTTATAGATCAGTTTTTATGGAAGGAAGATACGCGAAGCTTAGAGCCGAATGGTATTACGAGACCATGGTTCAACATGTGCGCATTTCCCGATGATACTGATTGGGACCGTTGGACAATGACTTATGATAGCAATCATTACCAGTTGTCTCTACCAGCATATGTGTACTATGCGTTCAAACGAGGAAGTAACAGTGAAATTTATTTTGGACGTTATGGTGCAAAGGGTGATCAGGAATACACTTCCGAGGACGGTGAAATAAAGTACTATGATGCCTACAGTTATGATCCTGCTGCGCATCCAGAAGATGTCGAGGGAGATCAGTATTACGGACAGGCAAAATGTGGTAATATCAAAATTGAAGGTTTATCAGAAAACGTTCAGGTCACAGACATATCAGTGGTATTTGATGGAATCGATACCTTCATGTATTTAATGATCGATTAAATATCCTTTGCTATTCACCTATTCAGAAACACGGAAATGAAAAATATTAAAGACATAGAAACAGTGCCTTCTTTTGGAGATTTAGAAGGGTTAATTGGAACGTGGAAGGGCGTTAAAGGATGGAGTTTGATCTCGGTGCCCAATCATCGAGGTGGTGAGGGCTCACCAGGCTTTGAATTGATTGTTCAAAATTATACAGAGATCTTGACGTTTAAAGCGGTTGATGCTCCAGTAGAGAATGAAGGAGGGGGAGACAAACAATTTGTCGGTGCAATCGAATACGAACAAGTAATTCATGATTTCGACACGAAGGAATTAATCCATGTAGAGAATGGAATGTTCATGTATTTGGATGAAATCGTAACCGAATCAGGAGAATCCAAGGATGCACCATACAGTATTGCACGAAACGGCACAATTCCTCATGGAAATTCAATTTTAGTACTTGGACTCATTGATAAAAAGGGAGGTGCACCATCAATTAAAGAGATCTCTTCGATGCCATCGGAGGTAGATCAAAATGGAGCGCCACTTGGTTTCTTTGATCAATTCCAAAGCGAGCAAGATCGATTAACAGTTCCCGATATCGTGATTAACGAAGAATCGAAAATCTTTAATGTTTTTGATCCCAATGATAACTTGATTCGGGATAACAAAGGATTGGAATTCATGGATACGGTTCACATTGCTCTTGACTCTGAAAACGAGGGCACAGTTGGGAATATTCCTTTCTTACAGAAACACGCAAAGGCAACGAACGTTTACAGTGATTTCTGGCTTTCCACAGTTAAACTTCCAATGTCAGATGAGACCTATCAACAATTGCAATACTCACAAAAAGTGGGCATTAGTTTTCATCAAAAGTTCAATGGAAAACAAGGGCTAATCAGTTGGCCGCATGTTACAATTAATACGTTGACGAAGATTGATTGATTCTTTACTTGGGTTCGACTACTTTTATTTTGTGCGACCAAGGATGATATCTTTTTAGACCATTTTTAAGAGTGTTTACCAGCTTTCCCTTGACTTCTATTTCTCCTGATTGAGGCACGACTACTTCAATCACTGATTTACCTTTTTCTGTTTTAATGAAGGTTCCACCCTGAACCATCTGAACCTCGCTTAGCGGATCGCGGTATTCATTGTATGCGGCTAGGTAAACATTGAAACGAATTGTATCATTTGGCTGTGCGTTGGTTGTTCCCGATACGATTGGGGATATGCGTGTGAAATTATAACCTGCCCGACATCCGATTCTCATATTAATATAAGTGAACACCATCCATCTTGCTTTGAGGATTTTTTGTTGGATTGATAAAAGTGCCATGGAAAGGTCGATCCAATTATCATTTGATGAAAGCATAGACTCCCACGTACTTTTCTTTTCCGTTAGGATTTCCATAATTTGCAAGACTCCGTACATATCATCTTCGCAAATTCTTGAATTACTTAAGGCTTCTTGTAGTTTCCTCGTTTTACCCTCTTTGCTACTGAAAGAAGCGACGCTTTTTATTCTAAAGTAATAGGGCTCTTTCGGAGAGCTAACAAGTTGTGATTCAATAAGTATTTTACATATTTCATCTCTATAAATTTCAATCTCCTCGATAATTCTATCCATTCTATCTTTACTCGGAAGTGCATCTGAATCTAATTCTACCTTTGATGAATACTCTAAGGAAATAGGTGTGTTAAGATGTTCTACTTTTGAATGAGGCTTTCGAATAATTCCACTTCGTAATGAGTTCAATTCAGAAACTAACCAGACCGATGCACTGTCCGCCTGTTTCATACTGTTGTATAGTTGATTTACTCTGTGGTTTAAACCTGTGGGACTTGATTTATCCTTGGTGTAGTCCAACATATCTGTAAGTTGTTGATCGCCTTCGATGCATTTCCCCAAAGTGCATGACTCTAGTACTTTAAGCGACTCGATCCTACCTGAATTATCTGGGTAAGAACAAGCAAAGAGTAGGAGCAAGGCAGGACAAATAGTGAGAGGTTTCATTCCTTAAGTTTGATTTATAACGTCAGTGAATTGAGAAGATACATTCTAACACCAATTTTCCTGTAAAATGAAAAGCGAGTACTCTGTTAAAATTTAATAGTTTTAGACTCCCACGTAAATGCTGGAATCAACAAAGATGAATAGAGAAAAGGGTAGGGCCTATCTTGAGCATTTGGGTGTACTTCTTCCTAGTGTTGGTTCTGTCGATACTCATTCCGATTGCGAGCTACGAGATCTTCGAAAAGCCTATTCTGAAGTTAAAGAACCGGTTTAAGGTGATTTTAAGAGCTTCTTATTTACAAGCAATGTGAAGCTTGTTTGTAAATATATAAGTTGCTAAAAATCAATGATATTATCAATTGTTCAGCTCATTTTGTCTTTAAAATATCAGTTTCTAGTCAAGCTCGATTAGAACTTCCAACGTAAACACTAATTTCAATAAGATTTGATGATTTGTAGCGTTAAGGTCAACGATGGTTAACAAGTGCTGGGCTAGTATTCAACATCTACACAACCTACCATGCACTTCAGTTCAACACAAACCACGTCAACTTACACAATGGTTCACAAAGGGAATTTCTTGGAAGTAACCTTCATGAACACTAACGTTTGAAGCTACGAAACGTGCAGCTCTCTACCAAAGTTGGTTTTTCGAAGGTAAGAATAGATTTTATAATCCAAAAGCGATTTCTCGAAGCGTAAACCTGCATGGATTGTAGCTTGTGTGCCTGTTGCGCAACCAATATGTGAATAAACTCTTAAATGGACAAGTAAATCGATTGATCATCATGCTTATCTTGTATTATGCAAGGAAAGAAGCACTATCAAGAAAAACTTTTCGCCAATTTTCAATTAAGTGAT
>CAJQOB010000190.1 GCA_905479845.1 uncultured Flavobacteriales bacterium | reverse complement strand
GAACGAACTCAAAGGGGAAATCGGTGATTTGTTCCTTCACATGGTATTCTATTGTAAAATAGGATCTGAACAAAACGCATTTGATGTAACGGACGTTTTGAATGGTATTTGCGACAAGTTGGTGCACCGTCACCCTCATATCTACAGTGATGTTGTGGCCGAATCTGAGGAGGAGGTAAAATCAAACTGGGAAAAGCTCAAGCTAAAAGAAGGAAAAAAGTCTGTTCTTGAAGGTGTTCCGAAGTCACTTCCAGCGTTGGTAAAAGCTTACAGAATTCAAGAAAAGGCCAAGGGAATTGGTTTTGAATGGGAAAAGCGTTCAGATGTTTGGAAAAAGGTCGAGGAAGAACTCAGCGAATTGAATGAAGAAGTGGAAGCGGAAAATTTATCTAAGGAAAAAATCGAAGATGAATTTGGCGATGTACTTTTCTCCCTTATCAACTACGCTCGATTTATCAACATCAACCCTGAGGATGCTTTGTCACGTACAAATCAGAAATTCATTCAACGTTTTCTTTGATGGAAGAACTCATGAAAAACGAAGGTCATCCTGTGGGGGAAACTGATCTAGACACGATGGATCTATACTGGGAAAAAGCCAAAATTATTCAACGAAGCTAAACCGTTAACTCAATTTTTACTACCGTTTAAATGCTTTATTTCAAAAGCTCGAGATAATTACGCACTTTGTTGTATCTTCGCTCCACTTAAAAATCTGCTTATTTAGGCTTATGAAACTGTTAATTACTCTAGTTCTCTCCGTAGCATTTTCTTCTATCGCTCTCTCTCAGGATTTTACAATTCGAGGATTTATCTATGATGATCAAGGAGAACCAATGCCCTTCGAAAAAGTCCGACTCCTTTCCAAAGACAGCACATTCCTCGAAGGAGCTGATACGAATGTAGATGGATTGTATTCATTTTCGAAGTTGAAAAAAGGATCTTATATTGTTAAAATTCAGTCGGCTGAATTTAAGACTCAAACGAAAGACATTGAAGTAAAAGCTGCAAAGGGTGTTACAACAGTAACGTTCAACCTTTCTAAACGAAGTGATGTCTTGGACTTGGAAGATATCATTGTAAGCGCGGCTGATGCTAGAAAAAGAAGTGAGATTCTCATCTCAGAAATCAAATTAGACAAAAAGGGACTTGAAAGAATTCCGTCTATGGGTGCTGAGAACGATATCGTTGGTGCATTCAGTGTAACACCTGGTGTAACAACAACAGGAGATCAAGGTGGACAACTTTACGTTCGTGGAGGAACACCAATTCAAAACAAAATTTTATTAGATGGAATGACGATTTACAGTCCATTCCACTCTATTGGTTTCTTCTCTGTATTTGAAACGGAGTTGATTCAAAACGCAACAATCTTAACGGGTGGATTCGACGCTCAATACGGAGGACGTATTTCTTCTGTAATGGACATTACCTACCGAGATGGAAACAGAAAGAAATTCGGAGGAAAGGTGTCTGTTTCTCCATTTATGGCGAAGGCAGTATTAGAAGGACCAATGGGTAAACAAAAGGCTGATGGTACTCCTCCAGCAGGATCTTACATCTTCTCAGCGAAACACAGTTTACTAGACAACACATCTAAAAGCTTCTACCCCAGAATTAATGACGGAAACGGAATGCCGTTTACATTTACAGATGTTTACGGTAAAATGACATTCAAAGGAGACGGTGGTTCTAAATTTAGTGCCTTTGGTTTCCACAACAGAGATAGTGTTAACTACGGAATTGCTGACTTGGACTGGCAATCTTCCGGTGGAGGAATCAACTTCTTATTGGTACCATCTAGTTCAGCGATTGTAATTAAAGGTCACGTAAACGGGTCACAATACAAAACATCATTCTTGGAGCAAGGATCTCCTTTGAGAACTAGTTCTATCGGTGGATTTGATCTTGGATTTGATTTTACCTACTTCCTTGCGAACGAAGGAGAATTGAACTACGGAATTAATTTAAGTGGATTCAACGTTGATTTTGAAACTTACAATGAGTTAAACAGAAAAATCGAGAACACGAATTGGTCAACAGAGATTGGTGCTTTCATGAGCTACCGATACGTTTCAACGCGCTGGGTGATTCAACCAAGCATCCGATTCCAAGCTTATGCTTCATTGAGTACTATTTCTCCTGAGCCACGTTTAGGGCTTAAATTCAATGCATCAGACAAGCTTCGATTCAAAATGTCTGGAGGTCGATTCTCTCAAAACTTCACTTCTGCATCATCAGATAAAGATATCGTGAACCTTTTCAACGGATTGCTTTCAGCACCGACAGATGTTCAGAGTACATTCATCACGCAGTATCAAAATGAAAAGAACCCAAAGAATGGATTGCAATACGCATGGCACGCAATCTTTGGATTTGAATACGATTTGACGAAAAAGATTGCAGTGAATGTTGAGGGATACTACAAGTACTTCTCACAGTTGAGTAACATCAACCAAAACAAGATTTACGCAAACGACGATAGCTTCCCTGAAATTGATGATATCTACAAGAAAGATTTCATCCTTGAAAACGGAGAATCGTATGGAGTTGATTTCTTAATCAAATATTCTGATGCTCGTTTGTTCCTTTGGGGAGTTTACTCTTTAGGAAAATCGACTCGTTGGGATGGCTTCGTTACTTACGCTCCAGTATTCGACCGTCGTCACAATGTTAACTTGGTTGGAACATACTTATTCGGAAAGAAGAAAGATTTGGAAGTTAGTATCCGTTGGAACCTTGGTTCAGGGCTACCATTTACTCCAACTGCAGGATTCTATGAAGAAAACAACTTCGCAGGTGGTGTAACAACAGATTACACAACAACGAATCCAAACTACGTATCGACAAACTTGGGTGAATTCAACAGCCAACGTTTGCCATACTACCACAGATTAGACATCACAGTTAAGAAAGGATTCATTTTCGCTAACAAAACTAAGTTGGAAGTGATTGGATCGGTAACAAACATCTACGATCGTAACAACATCTTCTACGTGAATCGTGTAACTGGAGAAACTATCTACCAGTTCCCTGTTCTTCCAAGTTTAGGTGTGAGCTACAAGTTCTAAAAGACATATCCGAAAGGCATGAAAATCCTCAAACGATAACTCGTTCGGGGATTTTTTTTTAATGGAACACTATGAAAACAACACTCGCAATAGTATCGGTTTTGACTCTTGCTTTTGGCATGTCAAATTGCTCTGAATCACATGAATCTGTAGACGTGAAGAGAACGTACTTAGCAGCGGTTGACTCTTTTATTGTGATTGCCGACTACAAGACCGTTTACATTAGTTCTGACACCAACTCTACTCTTTACGAACGCTTAAATGAAACTGGATTATCGAATAGAACAATTGAAACTAGCGTGGATACGGAATCCATAGCTGAATTGGAAAAGAAAACTGATGTCAATGTTAAAAAGAACTCGTTTAATAAGCTTCCAAAAAGGTGGGTGAAATTGCACGAATATGAAAACGAGTTTTTCCTTTATTCACCATCAGGAGAAAAAGAAACATCTGAGGTTCTAATTACTGACTCTATATTTTACAGGATTAATCCAGCAAGAATTGGACTCAGTTTGATCACCAAAATCGAGGAAAATTCAAATGGTTCAATTTACATTGGAGTTGAGAATTCGTCTCAGATTGTTTACGGAATTGAACTTACCCCATTGAAAGATCAACCTGAGATATATCACTGGAAGTATTTCGATGCTTCCAACGAGGTCCTACATGAAGAATACCGCATTCCTATTGAAAAAACGAATCAGTTCAGAGTAATCGTGAATGACTGTTTTGAAGTGGAATGCATACAGGAATTCCATTTCTAACTACTTCATCCAATGCCTAAGCGCCTTTTGTTGATGCTTGTCTGGATTCTCAATCAACTTTAGACTGTACTTATTGTAGAAAAAGCGCTGTACCTCAGGTAATGTAAACGAAATCATTCTACCC
Source organism: uncultured Flavobacteriales bacterium (assembly GCA_905479845.1). Classification (GTDB taxonomy): domain Bacteria; phylum Bacteroidota; class Bacteroidia; order Flavobacteriales_D; family Crocinitomicaceae; genus UBA4466. The sequence continues at coordinate 711 of CAJQOB010000190.1, read as the reverse complement.
GATCTTCGCACAGTTAACTTCTTTACATCTTCGCTGAAATACCTCAACCATTTATTCAGTTCTCCATCACAGTGATAATCGTTTACAGCGATGATTTCATCTTCCAACATCAACCCAGCAGTTTCCGCTGGTCCACCAGGGAACATTGCTTTGATCGTGAATCCGTTTGCCGTCTTCAATGTTTTGAACCCTAATCTTCCCTCCGAATACACTTTCGACGGCTCGTGGCACAATTCTATTCCTAGATATTCGAGGCTGTCAAATAGGATTGATTCAAATGGCCGTGTCCCATGGAAGTAGTCATCAAAGAATGATTGGAATGATTTTCCTGCAATAGATTCAATCGTTGATTGATAATCTCCCGCACTCACTCCTTTGTTTTGAAGTGCAAAATTGAAGAACAAACGCTTCATCACCTCATCAAGCCCGTATTTGTCACCTGTTTCCCTTCTGAGCATGATATCCGTGACAAAGGCCAACAAACATCCTTCTGTGTAAATCGAAACTTTACGTCCCGGAGCTCCCGCGACGTAACCATCCAACCAAGTATCAAAAGATGATTCAGCCACTGAGTAATGGAACCGTCCTGAGTTATCGAAATGACGTTGCAATTGCGTAGTGAATTCTTTGAAGTATTGATCCAAATCAAACACACCACTTTTCAGGAGGAACAAATCCCCTTGATAGGTTGTCACACCTTCGCAGATATAA
>CAJQOB010000189.1 GCA_905479845.1 uncultured Flavobacteriales bacterium | reverse complement strand
AAGAATAGGATGGAAGGCATTTCAATTTTTGATAATGCTCCAAAAGTTGGGCTGCTGTGATGTCCAGCTTGATCACCTTCCTGTGCTTCAACATTTGTCATTGAGAATTGACGAGCACTGATAAGTTCTGCAACCAAGGCAACGATACTCAAAGAAAGCATCATTCCAACATACGGAGGAAGATGTGTTACCGTTTTGAAAATTGGAACGAAAACGATCATTCCCAATCCTAAATAAAGCATCAATGGACCTCTCTTATTCTGCTCTCCCTCTTCTTCGGGTTTCTCAAAAGTTCCTCTGAATGCAGGCATATAGCTCGCAATAAGCGTTGGAACAATCATACAAACAAGTGATGGAAGGATTAAGTATTCGATTAATTTAACCGTTGTTACTTTTTCATTCATCCAAAGCATCGTTGTGGTAACATCACCAATTGGAGACCAAGCTCCACCAGCATTAGCAGCGATGATGATCATACCAGCATACCAAATACGAAGTTTTTTGTCGTCGATGAGTTTACGAAGAATAGTAATCAATACAATCGTTGCCGTAAGGTTATCAATAATCGCAGAAAGGACAAATCCTAGCGCACAAACAATCCAAAGAAGTGTACGTTTCTTGTTCGTTCTAATGAAACGTTTGATAGTTGAGAATCCATCAAAGTGATCAATAATTTCAACAATTGTCATAGCCCCAACAAGGAAGATCAGAATCTCACAGGTCTTACCAAAGTGGTGGAGTAGAGTTCCTTCCATGATGTGAAGTCGGCCTTCGTGTTCTTCGGCAGCAAAGTTCGCAAGGATTGTACCGTCATGCAAGGTTTGTCCTTCCATCAACGCGGAGTGATGACTATCAAACCAAGTTCCGAAACCATCAATTCCAAAAGCAACAAGTGCCCAAGCAAGTGCCATCATCAGCAATGCAGGAACTAATTTGTCAATTTTCAAGCTATGCTCTAGCGTGATTGCTAAATACCCGAGGATAAATACAACGAGAATTATCATTTCCATAAGTAGAAGTATTGAAGTTTAATTTCTATTGAGTTATACTAATTGATCCAGTGCCAGTGCAAAAGCTGTTTTTGCAATTCCCGTTTTACTTGAATCAGATTCTTTAGCGCGTTTCATCGCTTCGTAGATCGTGTTACTTGTATCTGAGAAGATTCCTTCGTCAGTGATAACATCAAGATCTGTACTCATCAAGTATGCGAATACTCTGGCCATTCCACAGTTTGAAATGAAATCAGGAATAACAGAAAGATGATTGTCAGCTTTATCAGCAATTTGTCCAAAGAAGATTTCAGGATCAGCGAAAGGAACGTTTGCTCCGGCAGAAACTACTTCCATTCCAGCAGCAATCATTCTGTCTACTTGATCTTCAGTGATCAATCTTGAAGCCGCACAAGGAATAAACACCTCGGCTTTAATGTCCCAAATTTTAGCGTTCACTTCATCAAATGAAAGCATATTAGGGTGACTAAGTTCGTTACCATTTTTGTTTAGGAACAATTCACGGATTTCTTCAAGTGAGAATCCATCTTTGTTGATCAATCCACCAACTCGGTCGATGATACCAACTACTTTGGCTCCTTCTTGGGCCAAATAGTAAGCTCCAGCGGAACCAACATTTCCCCAACCTTGTACGATTACTCGTTTTCCTTTAAGCTCACCGCCGTACAAATTATAGAAGTGACGAACTGATTCAGCAACACCGTAACCAGTAATCATATCAGCAATTACATACTTACGATCAACTTTTGGTGAGTATTTCTCATCCTCAATTACTTTAAGAACTCCATGGCGCAATTGCCCGATTCTATTGATTTTTTGAGCATCACGTGGTTGAAAGTGTCCGTTGAAAACTCCTTCTTGAGGGTGCCAAACACCACAATCTTCTGTAATCGGAATAACTTCGTGAATTTCATCAACGTTTAGGTCACCACCTGTTCCATAGTAATGCTTAAGCAAAGGAGTAACAGCAGCGTACCAACGGCGTAAAACACCTTCTTTCCTTGGATCACGTGGATCAAAGTTAATTCCTGATTTCGCACCACCAATTGGAGGTCCAGCTACAGTAAATTTAACTTCCATTGTTTTTGCAAGAGATTCAACCTCTCGTTTGTCAAGGCCTTCTCTCATTCGAGTACCACCACCAGCGGCACCACCGCGAAGAGAATTAATTACAACCCAGCCTTCAGCTTCGGTTTCTGCATCTTTCCATTCGAAAACGATTTCTGGTCGTTTATTCTCGAATTTTTCAAGTAAATCTTTCATGTAATCCGTAACAATTTGCGAACAAAGTTAGCAAACTATTTCTTCTAGGCAGACTAATTGCAGAGCGATTATCAACGTACTTTTCAACGATATTGAAATTGCATCACGGTGTATGTAGAACACCTCCTCGAACTGACTTTTCCGCTCCGGTAACCGTCTTAATTGTATTTGGCTCTCCAGCCAAGTAAAGTGCGCCCAATAATCCGAAGATAATTGCCTCTTTGTAGTCAATTAGATTGTCGTCAGGTATAATGACTTCACCTCTAAATTCTTCTTTAATCAATTCGATAAGGAACTTGTTTTTTGCTCCACCACCTGTAATTAGTACAGATTTAGCAGTGTTTTCATTCAGAGCGCGACCAATTTGATAAGCAATATGGCGCGTCATGGTGTGCATTACATTTCGTGGACTTTCGTTTCCGTATGAAGAAATTAGCGAGCTAAAATTCTCTTTCAACCATTCGGATCCAATTGATTTAGGGTAAGGTCGTGCGTAATATTCAATATCGTTCAAGATGTCAAACATGCGCTCATTTAGTTGACCGCTTCGTGCGAATTGCCCGTTTTCATCATACGTCGTATCAAAATGCTCTTGACAATATTCATTTAGAGGCAAGTTTCCTGGACCTATGTCAAAGGCAACGACTGGGTGCGTGTTGACGCATAGGTTTGCAAAACCTCCGATGTTCAAAAAAGAATTGGCTTTGTCTGCGAATAGGAGTGTATCCCCAATTGGAGCCAGTGGAGCTCCTTGTCCACCATTAATGACGTCTTTCGTCCTGAAATCATTGATAACCTTCAATCCTGTGATAGAAGCGATTGTCGATCCACATCCAATTTGAAGTGTGAATCCATTTTCTGGTTGATGAAATACTGTATGTCCATGAGAAGCGATTGCGTCAACCTCATTTTTGTCAATACCAAAATCATCAACAAATTGCTCTACCATGTGTCCGAAATACTTTCCTAAGTGCTTATCAAACATGTTGATTTGTTCTGCTGTAAAGCGAATTGAATCCTTCAAAGCTTTTATGTAGTTCTCTGTATACGGATATGTTTTTGTAGCAAGCACCGTATGTGTCCAAGTTTTATCTGCTGATTGTGTGAAAGTGGTATAGGCAACATCGACTCCATCCATTGAGGTGCCTGACATAATTCCTATAAGTTTGTATGAATTGGTCATAGTTTTAAAGTTAATTATATAAACGAAAGCGTTACATTTGTGGCGACTATTTTTCGAATTAAAATTAACAACATACGATATGAACTTTGAGTTATCAGAAGAACACGTGGCAGTGAAGGAAGCAGCAAGAGATTTTGCGCAAAATGTATTGAAACCAGGAGTTATTGAGCGTGACAACGAGCAACGTTTTCCTGCTGATGAAATTCGCCAGTTAGGTGAGCTTGGGTTCATGGGAATGATGGTTAGTCCAGAATACGGAGGGTCAGGAATGGATACCTTGTCTTATGTTTTGGCAATGGAGGAGATCTCAAAGGTTGATGCTTCAGCTTCAGTTTGTATGTCAGTGAATAACTCATTGGTGTGTTGGGGAATGGAAACATTCGGTACTGAAGAGCAAAAACAAAAATTCTTAGTTCCACTTGCGAAAGGTGAGAAAATCGGTGCGTTTTGTTTGTCTGAACCAGAAGCTGGGTCGGATGCAACATCGCAACGTACGACTGCGATCGATATGGGAGATCACTACTTGTTGAACGGTACGAAAAACTGGATTACAAATGGATCTTCGGCATCAACGTACATTGTAATTGCTCAAACAGACGCTGAGGCTGGTCACCGCGGGATTAACGCTTTAATCGTTGAGCGCGGAATGGAAGGCTTTATCGTTGGAGCAAAAGAAGATAAAATGGGAATCCGTGGTTCTGACACACATACATTGTTGTTTAATGATGTTAAAATCCCAAAGGAAAACAGAATTGGTGAAGATGGATTTGGATTCAAATTCGCAATGAAAGTTTTGTCTGGAGGTCGAATTGGAATTGCTTCTCAAGCTTTAGGAATTGCAGCTGGAGCATTGGAGTTGTCATTGGCTTATTCGAAAGAGCGTAAAGCATTCGGAAAAGAGATTTCTAAGCACCAAGCAATAGCGTTTAAATTGGCAGACATGGCGACTGATATTGAAGCGGCTCGTTTGTTAGTTTACCGTTCAGCATTGGATAAAGATAACGGTCGTAATTACGATCAATCAAGTGCAATGGCGAAGTTGTTTGCTTCTCAAGTTGCAATGACACATACTGTGGAGGCCGTTCAAATCCATGGAGGATACGGATTCGTAAAAGAATACCACGTTGAGCGTTTGATGCGTGATGCGAAGATTACACAGATTTACGAAGGAACATCAGAAGTTCAAAAAATCGTTATTTCAAGAAATGTCTTGAAGGATTAAGCGATTAAGAAATATATTAGAAGCTCGATTTCGAAAGGAATCGGGCTTTTTTGTTTTGAAGGAACTGATTTCGGATTTCGAGAGCCTCAATCCTCTTTGTTGAGGTAGGGATGCGGGCTGAGGCTCTCGAAGTCCGAAGCCAAAGTCGTTTTATTGCAAGCAAATTCTAATAGGAAATCGAACCAAGGACGCTACTGGAAGGTCATTGACTTCACCTGGAATCCAATTCGGCATTTTGCTAATCAAATTTATACCCATTTGATCCACTTCTTCATTTTGTGAACTTCTCAAAATAGATATTTGTTGAATTGAACCATCTTGGCAAACGATAAATTGCAAATACGCTCTTCCTGTTGGTTGATGATAAGCGTAGCCTTTGATTTCTGGATATTCTATGTTCTCTTGAATAAATTTGCGCAAAGCACTAGCCCCACCTGGGAATTGCGCATCTACATCAGGGAACTTCTCAATGCTTGTTGTATCGCACTGTGAAAATGAAGCGAGCGGAAGAAATAATAGGACGAATAGAAGACGTTTCATGATTGATTAGCATCAAAAATTGATCCAATTTGATTCGGTTCGTCTTTTCCGCTAAGGTCGCAAAGACGCAAAGTTTTGAAGTGGTTGTCGCGTTAGTGATGGAAATGGAAAACGCTCCGACAGCTGGCGGAGATTTGAAATGGACAGCACGACCTGAAGGGGAACGCCCTACTTCTTTGGGTATCGAATCTTGAGGTGATAATTTGCTGACTGAGGCTATCGAAG
>CAJQOB010000188.1 GCA_905479845.1 uncultured Flavobacteriales bacterium | reverse complement strand
AAGTAACTTTGATCTTTTGCCATTTCAGGCATGTTCAACAAAACCTCTTCGGCTCCATTTTCATCGTCTTTTTTTCTGCAAGTTAAGGGGTAATCCTGACCTTCTTCATATCTACTGTAGTAAACATACCCATTCACCTTTACCGGAACAGATTGATCATCTTGTTTGATGCGCCCTACGATTTCTTCGTACAATGTTTCTTGTAAATCTTCGGTTGGTTTCATGACCTCTGCGTGGTATTCATTTTCCGCATTCAAATAATCCAATACATCCTGAGTTTGAGCGTCTGGAGTCTCTGCTTCTTTTTGCTCATCGCTTAAACGCATCCAGAAATAATTATCTACTAACGTATCACCGTGAGTGGTAATCTTTTTTTCAATTTGTTTGGCTCTTGGTGCTTCGGTCATATTTTCTGTTGTAGAACAGCTTGCAAGAATGATTGCAGCCATTAGATATATTATTTTTTTCATGGTCGTCAGTTAGACTTGAAAAGTAGTAATTTGAATTAAGATAAACCTCGCAGTGCACAATAATATCACACAGCTTCCCTTTTTTTTTGTACCTTCGGAACCTACCCGTTAGGTCAAACTATGCAAGAATGTACTTAGCGAGACGATTTTTTTTATTCCATACTCCCGTGGATTTTTTAAATCATTCTGTGTCAGCAGTTTTGATTAAGATCTGATCTACACTCAATTTCTCGGAAGTTTTGGATTCTATTAAGAAGAGATTTGTTTCGTTCATTTTTGTTCGAGGTTATTTTTTAATCTACTCCCAATTTAATAAAGATGAATGATCAGCTAGAAATTACTTACCGAGGAACCTCTCAGTATTTGGATGTAAATGATATTCAGTATATAAAATCTGATAATGTTTATGTCGAAATTTTCACAGAAGGACATCGTTATATTCAACGTAAATTTTTAGGGCAAATTTCAAAAGAATTACCCGCTCAATTTGTTCGAGTTCATCGTTCATATTTAGTGAACATGGATCGCGTTACTGAATTGAACAAAACGTTCGTTTTAATCGATGATCAAAAAATTCCTGTTTCGAGAAAATTTAAGCTAGAAGAGGCTTAAGTCAATATTGACAACTCTTTTAAGACTTTTTGAGGATAGAAATTCCGTCTTGATTACTCTTTTTCAAAAAAAAATCAGATTTGCTGGTTAGGTTTTGATTTGTCGTTGACACCAACGATCAAATACATAAACTTAATCAAAATGAAAAAGAGAATTTTACTCGCGATGTTATTATTCGCTTCTGCAGGAAGCGTATCTGCGCAGACTCAATGTTTCGGTCCAGATGAGGCTGTAAATGGAGACTTCCAAACGTATACCGGCACAGTTACTGGTTCTAATACTTGGATCAATAATAATTTAGATAATTGGCAAGTGTCACATGGTACTCCGTCACCTTCGGGAAACTTAGCTATGTGGATGTGGTCGTATAGCGGTTCGGGTGAAGGTGTTTTTATGGATCACTCGTTTACGGCTGGTCAGACATATCGAATTACATATGACGTTTCAATGTCATCTGACGCAAATCCAACTTCTACGTTTCTAGTAGATTTAACTACTGGATTAGTATCAAGTAGTTCTACAGCATACCCAACACCAGCAACGCAGTTTTCTGTTTCTAACATGAGTTGGAATGCGGGTGCATTGACAACTGTAACTGAGGTAATCACTGTCCCAGCCGGGCAGAGTTTTACTCAATTATGGTTCCGTCCACTTTTGGCGGGTCAACCTAATCCAAATCAAGCTGCTTGTTCAATCGACAACATTACAATTGAACAAATGATTGCATGTCCGTGTGATGTAAACGCAGCGTTCGAATACCAAGAAGGAAACTGTAACTTCGATTTTATCAATGCTTCAAATACTGGTGCAGATCCGTCTAACCAGATCCTTGGATACTCATGGGATTTTGGTGACGGAGCGACAAGTACAGAAGAAAACCCAACACACAACTTTTCCTCTCCTGGAACTTATAATGTTTGTTTAACAACATGGGCAGCATCTGGATCAGATTGTTGTACTGACATGATGTGCCAAACTGTTGTTGTTACGGATAGTTGTTCGCCTTGTGATTACATAGCGGCAAATGCTCAAGCGGCAGTGGCAACGACTCCTGGGACAGGGGAGTGCACTTTCACAGCTTCTGGTGTAGACAATGATTTCCCTGGAGCAACAGGATACCACTGGAACTTTGGAGATGGAAATTACGGAAGCGGTAAAGAAGTTGAGTATACGTATGCTTCAACTGGAGTATATGTTGCTTGTTTGACAGTTTTCTACCAAGATCCTCAAACAGGAGATTGCTGCAGCTACGAAGTGTGTATCGATGTTCCAGCGAACATTGCGAACATTGAAGCAACAGAAATGGACCTAGGTTCAATTGATTTATTCCCGAACCCATCATCTGGAGTGTTCAACGTGAAGATCAAGAAAGATCAAGTTGAAAACATTGAAGTATATACTTTGGGCGGACAATTGGTAAATGGTCTTGAAATCGAAAAAGGGAAGAAAGTTTCGACTATCAATGCTGCGAATTGCGCATCTGGAATGTACATGGTTATCATTACAAGTAAGTCTGGTGATATCTATTCAAAGAAGTTGATCATAGAATAATACCTAGATCACTATTCTACGGGAAGGGCGATGTTCTGATTTTATCAGAATGTCCCCCTTTTTTTGTTAGAGCAAGTCTAACTTATTCATTGTCCATTACCGTTGGGCTAGTATGAAGGGGATCGGAAAAGAGAAAATGAAACGGGCAAGGAATTACACCTTGTCTCTTGCTTTGATAGCTTTTGCTAATGGTTATTTTGCTGACAGCTACTCTTCGGCAGGGTCTAGTTATGTTCTAGGGTCCTTCTTACTTGTTGCTGCAGGAGTCATCATGATCGTAATTGAAAATAGCAAGGGTTAAACTCTAAAGCAAAAAAAGGCTGGTCAAACGACCAGCCTTTTTTCTATAATGATAAGATATTGATCTTATTATTCTTGGTTGTATTCACTTGCCCATTCCGTAGCATCAGGTCCGTCACCTTTGTAACCATCCAATTGGATAACGAAACTTTTCGCTGGGAAATATGGAGTGATATGAATATCAAGCAATACGCGATCCTTTTGATTTGGATCTTGCTCAATTTTCATGATTTTGAATTTCTCAATTAGGCTAGTTGGCCCTTTGATACCATCCAAGAACTTAACGATTTGGCTTCTCAAATCAGCCTCAGTACGTGTAGTCCAGTTTTCGAACGCTCTTCTGTTCAAGAAATCGAACAATACTTTTGTAATGTGATCGAATACACGAACAACTGAATACGTCTGTAAACCAAGGTTATCTCCGTTGAACAATGTTTTAGCAGAGAATGCCATTACTTTACTGTACTCGTTTACCATTGGTACAAGTCCAGCGCGCTCTAGTTCAGAAATTTCACTTTTCTTAAGATCGAAACGAACGTTTTCTACTTCGTTCATTCCACCAAACTTCTTACCGGCAACTACTTGCGACATCAATGTGCTGTATACTTTACCAGACAATGCTGATGAAGGTGGAACGTAAAGGTTCTCTTCTTCTCCAGAAACTTCATCTCTTTTACGACCAAGTAGCCAGTTCGCAGTCATCATTGTATTTGATTTCCAAACATCTCCACCAGTGTGGTTCGCGTTTGCGAAAATTTCAAGTACATCATCTGGAGACTCTAAATCTTCAAAATCAGTTACCAATGCTGCTTTGTTATCGTAAGCGATTTTTGACCACTTATCAAGAACTGCGTTAGATCCTAAATACCCAGGGATATTCAAAATTCCGTAGTTATCTCTCAAATCTAAACGGTCGAAGTTTTGCTTCAACTCATTCGATACATAGTTGATGAATAATGGATTGTCAAGATCTCTCAACTGATCCATACTCGCGTTAATGATCGTAACGTTCTTTACTTTATCTTCTTCAGTGTTCTTGTAGAAGTTTGCAACAGCTCTATAAGCTCTTTCCAAATCTTGCGTAGATGATAAAGCCGCTTTTAAGTTAGTATTTAACGTTTCATCAGCTTTTTGAGAACGCTCTACAGCGATATCACGAAGCCCCTCAACATCTTTACCGCTTTTCAACAGATCAAGCCAAATGTTAAGTCGACTCTCCAATGTTCCTCGCTCAGATTCCCATTGAGTATCTTTCAAGAAGATGTTACGTCGTGCTTTTCTTTTCGGATTCAAATTTGAGTATCCGTCAATAATATTTTCTAAAAATGAAAACCCACCGTATTCCGCTAATGCGTCTATGGGTGCGCTAGCAACCGCTGCTCCCGATTGTTCAACCGCTTTTTTTCCGCTTTGTGCTTTTTCAGCCATAATAAATTATTTTTCTAGGTGAGTTATTTGTTCGTTAGTTCTGCTAACGAAGCTTCCAATGTTTCAATGATCGCAGCACGCGTATCTGGATTATCCAATGCTTTTTTCAATGCTCTGTTAGAAGTAAGCTGGCGAGTAATCTTCGTGTTTTGTTCTTTCTCTACGTTTAACTTATTGAGGAACTGGCTGTTTTCCTTCATGGCTTTTGGATTAAAGTCACCAAGGTTTTTGAAATTCATTGTTTCTTTAACATCTGACCCGTTTTCATCCTGAAACTCTATCTCTAATTTTGGAGCAAATTTCTCAAAGACTTGTTCAACAGTCTCTAATTTATAGACTGCCTCCGGAGATACTGGAGTATCGTTCGTCAGTTTTTGAATTAAAAGTGTTCGATTGGATGGTATGTTAGAAATTGCCTCACTGGCATCCTTTTTTACTTCATTACCTCCAATGCCGTAATTGTACATCGACATAATAGTGATGGGTTATTTAGTTAATAAATTGTTTCGTGCCAATCCTCGTTGTAAAACTTATCGGCATCAACCAAATTAGAAAAATAATTCGAATTGAAGCTCTAATTATTTTCTGAATTTTCATTTTTCTCAAATTTGTGCACTTTTTTGACATATTTTTCAACATGTTTTTGTTGATAAAAAAAACCAACTGTTTGTTATTATTCAGGCTTTTAGCGCCGAAATGATGTTGGAGCTATTTTACCTTTTACTCCAAGTAGATTTTATTGGCCTTTAATTTAAATTGATTTTTTCTGGTTTTAGCCAAAGGTTTTTCGTTAATATTTTATTAATATTAGCAGTCCGTTTAACCATAAATTATATAATCGCTAATCACCCGATGAAGTATATAAAACTTCCAATAAACTTTTCAGATGTTGTCAATGGGAAATCACGACAATACTGTTCTTACGAAGAATCGATAGCTCAATATCTAATGATGATGATCACATCTCGTTATGGTGAAGTTGTGAGCCGAGCTGACTTTGGATCCGCAATTTGGGAGTTGGAGTTTAATCAATTGGTGAAGGTGTATGAATGGGAAGAACAAGTTCATAAATCCTTGAAGGATACGATTTCAAAATATGAACATCGCCTTGACGATTTAAAGATTGATGTCAAGCTGGATCAAATTGATACAGACTTTGGCAATATTGAAGAATCCACTCAGGTAAGAAAACAAGCTTCCATTTCAGTTGAAGGGAAGATTAAACATTCGGGAACGAGATTCACATTTAATACTCAGCTCCTAGTGAGCCCATTATCTCAGTAATTAACATGGCAGCAGTAAAAGGAAACGATCATAGAAGTATAAAAGAGCGATTGCAAAGACGTGCAATGGGGTTGTGGGGTATCGCAGATCGAGATAAAGTCGATCCTGTTGTAGATATGCTCCTCGACGTCTTCGCATACGAGTTGAAGAGAGTCAACGATGAAATTAAAGTGTCCGATGGTAAACTGTTGGAACGATTGTCAAGAATATTGGTTGATGACAAATGGTCCTTACCA
>CAJQOB010000187.1 GCA_905479845.1 uncultured Flavobacteriales bacterium | reverse complement strand
CTTCAAGCTGTGTTGCGCGCAAAGGAATCAGGTTATGAAGGTGAAGGAGATTTAATCAACTTACTTTTTGACGAACACCAGAATGGTGAAGGAACATCAGTTCATCGAGGAGATTGGGCGGTTATTGACCAAATAATCATCTCTCAGGCGATTTACGACAAACGATCAGGCTTGGGCATCAAAGGAAACGATGCAGAGATTTTAAGAGATTCTGACTTGATCTTCAGAAACCGAAGTACAGGAGAAGAAAAACCAAATGCCACTTACGGTGGGCGAAAATATTACGGAGGATATTCTGATCATCTTCCTGTTTACATTATTTTAAAATAAGGGCATGGCATTACTCGACAATCACCGACCGAACGGACCAGAAGACTGGAAAAAGAAGGAAATCAAGAAGGCGACCGAGCCTTTATTGGATGAATTGTACGAGTACGCAAAACGAATTTATGCCGAAGGGAAACAGAGTGTTTTAATCGTTCTTCAGGGAATGGATGCCTCTGGAAAAGATGGTTTAACGCGATCACTTTTTCAAAAAGTAAGCCCGGCATGGGTAAATGTTCACTCGTTCAAAAAGCCAACGGATGAAGAGTTTGCACACGATTTCCTTTGGAGAATTCACAAACGAACTCCAGAAAAAGGAATGATCACTGTCTTCAATCGCTCGCACTACGAAGACATTTTAGTGCCTTCTGTATACGGGTACATTGATCAGGAAACTATTGACAAACGCTACGATCAGATTAATCAGTTTGAGCAATACTTGGAAGCAAATGGAACAAAGGTCTTGAAATTCTATTTGAATGTCAGCTACGACAAACAAGAGCAGAAATTGAACGAGCGCATCAACACCAAAGAAAAGCACTGGAAACATAACGACGGTGATTGGGAAACCCGCGAACACTGGGACGAATTTATAGGTGTGTACGAAACGATTTTTGAACGCTGTAATGCTGTTCCGTGGCACGTCATTCCATGCGATCACAACTGGACGAAATTGTACTCTACGGCTAAGGTTCTTATTGAAACTTTGAAAGAAATGGACCCTCAATTCCCAGGGCTAGATACCGAGAAATTTACTCCAGATTATTCGAAATCCAAGTATCGATACTAGCCGATATGCGCAGTCTCATATCTATCGGTTTTCTCTTCCTTCTTTTGACTTCTTGTCAAGGCGAAGAAAAGGTAGTGCACATTCTTTTTGATGATTCTGAAGGGCTCAGTGACGGTCAACAAGTTTTGTTGAATGGCGTGAGTGTTGGAACCTTACTCGACGTTGACATCGCCGAAGATTATCAAGTGATAACATCCGTTGAACTTTCAGGTTCTCATGATTTCCCGAAAGACTCACAGTTCGAAATTCAAAGCCAAGATTTGTTTACTAAAATGATATTCGTGACGCTTGGAGAATCTGAAACATTGATAAAAAATGGTGATACGATTCAGGGAGTTCGCAGAATAAATACTGAAAGCCAAGTTTCTGGAGGGGACGGGTCTCCGAAGTTACTTGATGACGTAAAAGAAATGCTAAAGAATTAAACGTCCTTATCCAATACCTTTGGAATACGGAAGTAGTCTGAATCGCGCTGTGGTGCGTTCTTCAAAGCCTCATCTTGAGTTACCGTTCTTGCTGGGATATCTTCACGAAGACGATTAATTTCAGAGGACATGAAAATCAAAGGCTCGACATTATCCGTGTCTACCTCTTGTAATTTATCCATAAACGTAATGATCCGCTCCAAATCTTCTTGAATGGCAACTTTTCGCTCTCCCTCAAACTCTAAACGAGACAAGTGTGCAATGTGATCAACTGTTTCTTCGGTGATTTTCATGGTGCAAAGATAGAAATTTTCAAGATAACGCGAGTTAGTAGTCCCTTACTCGCGATATCATCTTTATTAATTTATTTCAAAGAAAAAGCGCGACTCCGATAATACAGAGTCGCGCTTACTAATAATTTCAATCTATCTTAAACTTTCTTTACGCGAACGGCGTTCATACCTTTCATTCCGCGTTCAAGCTCAAATTCTACGGTTAAACCTTCTGCTATATTGTCGAATTCAATTCCGTTAATATGCACGAAGTAACTTTCTCCCGTTCCTTTTTCTTTGATAAACCCAAATCCTTTATCATGATTAAAGAAATCGATTCGACCAGTTTTGAATGGAGATATTTCTTCTCTTTCACGCTTTGGAACACCTAATTCAATGTTCTCAGCTTTGATCACTTTTTTCTTCTTCGTTTCATCTGGCGGAGTATCAGAGATATTACCAAATTCATCTACGTACGCCATCATGTTTTCAAGTCCACCTCCATCAGAATTCGCTCTACGCTCTTCTTTTTTCAGCTGCTTCTCTTGACGCTTCTTTAATCGTTTTTTTTCTTTTTCCTTCTTGTTAAAGGTTTCTTGGGATTTTGCCATTCTTAATTTTTCGTTATTCGCACAGTCTGTGCTTTTTTGTAAAGGTACGTGTTTAAACGCATTTTGTTTCGATGTTTACTCGCTTTCTACAAAAATAATTCCTTCAAAATTAGAAACCCAAGGAGCAAAATTGGCAATTAAGCCTCCATTTGATCAAGGAAATCAACCTTTCCAGATGCAAAATTGTAGTATGCTGGAACAATTGCTAAGTCTCCTGCATTTACCGCATTGGCAAGAATTGAAGATCGTCCAATTAACTCTTTTACTGTCAATTGAGCATTGATTTTCACAATATCATTTACTGATGCCCCGTCTGGTGCAGCTTCCAATGCTGGAGTAACGTGCGCCAACAACATATTCAAGTTGTGACCGAGATCACCTCCTTTTACTGCCGCCCCAACAGCTCCACAGCTTTCGTGCCCCATAACAACGATTACTTTCGTTTTCAAAGCAAATACTGAATATTCGATACTCGCGATAGTTGACGTGTTTGCCACATTACCCGCAACACGAGCAACGAACAACTCTCCAAGTCCTGTATCAAAAGCCAATTCTGGAACTACTCGGCTATCCGCACAACTTAAAATAATTGCAAATGGATCTTGTCCATCAACGAGATCTTTTCTTCTCGCCGCATCTTCATTCTCATGAGACAACTTGTCGTTCACAAAGTTCTCATTTCCCTTCTTTAACTTTCCTAAAATTTCTTCTATTGTCATTTCTTTTTATTTGATGGTATTGTCTGAATACTAATGGAAACCACCCAAGGTGGCCACCCGTTTATCGGATTTCGAATATACAAGAAATCGTGTAGAATTTCACCTCTCTGATGAGAATTCTGTGTCGAATTATTTCTTCCTCAATTCTGGATATTGTTCCAAGAGTGGTCCGTTGAGAAGTTCGTAGCAATATGCCCTTAATTCCTTTTGCTCCATGCCAGCAACCTTTTCGGCAGAGATGTAATCGTGCATGTAAACTTTGCAAATTCCCGGTCGAGCTGGACCTAGGATAAACGTAGGGTCTGAAAACAAAATATGATTGTTGGTGAAGGTCATTGGTACGATCGGTAAATTCAAATTCTTCGCCAATTGAAACGCTCCAGACTTGAAGTGTTTCATTTTTGGATTGACATCTGGAATTTGTCCTTCTGGGAAAATCACAATGGACCATCCTTTTTTCACTTCTCTACTTGCTTGAACGATGGAACGAGCTGCCTTCATGCGATTCCCTCTGTGTACAGGAATATTGAGTGTTTTGAAATATGCTCCAATAATCGGGTACTTCAACAATTCACCTTTCCCGAGGAACAAAAACTCGTTCTGCGGCAAAATAGAATACATCAAAAAGATGTCTAGGTAAGAAATGTGATTTGCTAAAATGACGTAAGGGCCATCTGGTAATTCTGCTTTACGCACTTTTTTAACGTGATAAAAACAGATAATTCGGAACGTCCAGCTCCAAACGACAAAAACTCGAAACGCACGCTTTCTGTTGCGTTCACTAAACAACAAGGGATAAATAAATGGAAAAAACAGAAGGGCCATCACAACAAAAAGGATGCCTACGTAGACTTTCCAAATTAGCGATAAAACACCCAAGAGTTTGTTCATGAATCAAATATAAAAATTCCCTTTAGTTAACAGGGGTTTGGAAAAAGAATACCGCCCATCTAAAAAATCGAAATTCGCTGTTTTCAAACAATCTGAAAAAAAATCTTATTCTGAACTCAAGTTTCGTTAGGAGAAATACCTTCGAATTGACTAATTTCGTTGGAAAATTATTACCGTTATGGCTCGCATTCTTACAGGGATTCAAAGTACAGGAACTCCACATTTGGGAAATCTTCTTGGTGCAATTATTCCTGCCATCGATTTGGCAAATGATCCAAAAAATGAATCCTTCCTTTTTATCGCTAATCTACATTCTTTAACACAAATTAAAGATGGCGATACAATGAGGGAAAACACGCTGTCGACGGCTGCAACGTGGTTGGCGTTTGGCCTTGATCCTGAAGAATCCGTTTTTTACCGCCAGAGTGATGTTGCCGAAGTAACTGAACTTACATGGTTTTTGATGTGTTACTTTCCATATTCAAGGTTGAAGTTGGCTCACAGTTTCAAAGACAAAGCTGACCGTTTGGATGATGTCAATTCTGGTTTGTTTACCTATCCTATTTTGATGGCCGCCGACATTTTATTGTACGACGCAGAGGTTGTTCCTGTGGGAAAAGATCAAAAACAGCATCTCGAATTTACCCAAGATGTTGCGCGACGATTCAATAATGAGATGGGGGAAACATTTGTTGTTCCAGAAGTAAGTCACTCGGAAGAGACAATGTTAATTCCTGGTGTCGATGGAAACAAGATGAGCAAATCTCGTGGAAACGAAATCAATATTTTCCTTTCAGATAAGAAATTGCGTAAACAAGTGATGCGCATTGAAACAGACTCGAAGGGCTTAGATGATGTAAAAGACCCTGAAACTTGTAACATCTTTGCGCTCTATAGAATCCTTGCTTCGCAAGAGGCTCAGGCTGAAATGCGCAAGAATTATGCAGGACCTGGATACGGTTACGGCCATGCGAAACAGGCTTTGTTTGAGTTAATCGTTGAAAAATATGCGGTTCAAAGGGAGCGTTACAACCATTTGATGGCGCATCCTGAGGAAATCGAGTCGGCACTAAAAATAGGTCAAGAAAAAGCCCGTAAAGTTGCTTCGGAAGTCCTTCAGCGTGTGCGATTAAGAGTTGGTTACTAAGTCTTTCATTATCTCGTTTTTTTCGTATCTTTGCGCTCTAAACAAATACTAATGCGGTATCTACAATTATTCCTTCTTGCCCTAATGGCAATGGTATTTGCCAATTGTGGTGACTCCGAGCCAACAACCGAAGAACTAGAGGCTAAGGGAGGAAAACGATATGGTGGTGAATTCACGTTCATGACACATGAAAAAATCAGTGTTCTGATCCCATCTTATGTAGGTGACATCTACAACTCTCGCGTCATTACTCAAATTTACGACCCGTTAATGGTGTACGATCCGAATACGGAAAGTGTTGTTCCTGGGGTTGCTGAAAGCTTCGAAAAGAGTTCTGATTCGAAGGTTTACACCTTTAAAATTCGAAAAGGGATTGAGTTCCATGAGGACAAGTGCTTCGGTGAAAAATCGAGAGACTTGACTGCTCACGATGTAAAGTATACACTAGACATGGCATGTTCTGGCTTGAAAAAGAATCAAGTTGGGCACATCTTCAAACTTAGAATTGTAGGAGCTGAAGAGTTCTACGAGCAAACGAAAAATAAAAGCTCAATTCCTACATCCGGCGTATCTGGAATTAAGGTTCTTGATGATCGAACGCTTGAAATCACTTTGTTGAATCCATCTCCTGGATTTGAGGTAATTCTTACAAACCCTAGCCTTGGAATCGTTTCCAAGAAAGCATTTGAACACTACGGCGGGGCCATTGACAAACATGCAATTGGGTCTGGTCCATTCATGCTTGAAACAATGACTGCGGAGAAGATAACCTTGAAGCGCAATCCGAATTACTGGCAGAAGGATGAGTTTGGAAATCAATTACCGTTCTTAGGGAGCATCGTTATTAACTACGCGAAAAACAAGAAAAGCGAATTGCTTGCATTTAGAAAAGCTGAAACTGATCTCGTTTTAGAGATTCCTGTGGAGAACATTGAAAATATTCTCGGTTCACTCAAAGAAGCGCAAGAAGGAAAAAACATTAAGCATAAAGTTGATGGCGAGGCTAGTATGAGCATGTCATACGTTGCTATGGCCTACGAGAGCGAAGAGTTTAACGACGTTCGAGTTCGTCAGGCATTCAACTTAGCAATTGACAGAAACGCAATTATCGATACTTGGCTTGAAGGTGAAGGTTGGCCGGCAGAAAACGGGTTTGCCCCTGAAATGTCTAACTACGACAACAGCGTCGTTAGAGGGCACTCATACAATGTTGCAAAGGCTAAAGCGCTGATGCAAGCGGCAGGTCATTCGAATGGAGCTAATTTCCCTACGCTTGATTTTTACGTAAACAGTAAGGAAGGTTCTGGCGCTCACAAAATGTGTTTAGCTATCAAGCAACAACTGAAAGAAAACATCAACATCAACTTGAATATTAAGTTGTGTACTTTGGAAGAAAGAATGCAAGCAATTGCCAGCGGCGAAGCTAAAATCTGGCGTGCTCGTTGGGTTGCCGATTATCCTGATGCGGAGAACTTCTTAGGGCTGTTCTACGGTGGAAATGTAGGTGAAAACGTATCTCAAATGAATCCTTTCAACTACCGCAGTGATAAATTCGATGCGTTGTTTGAGGCTGCGAGCCGTGAGGAAGATGCTGAGAAACGCGAAAAACTGTATCAGCAATGTGACCAAATGGTTATTGATGAAGCGGTAGTGATTCCTGTACTGACAGACGATCACGTAGTGATGATTAATGCTCGAGTTCGAAATTTCAAGGCGAGTCCATTGGAGTCATTGAATTTGACATCAGTATACATCAAACAGCCACTTACGGACGAAAAACCCAACTAGGCGTTCAATACTTCTTTTACGATTTCATACGCTTCAACTTTCCCAAAACCGGGTACGTGAATGCGGAAGTAATTGATCATTGCTTCTAGTGCTTCAACGCGCTTCTGCTTGGCAAGCGATTGTACTTCCAGTCCGAGAATGTGTGCTTTAATCAAGTCCGCGACTTCTCCAGAAACAACATTGAATTGTTCTCTTCGAATACCTTCGTATCGCCCTTCGTCGAGATTGAAATGAGCATGTGCATTGTTTTCGATGAAAGGCTGCACTCCGAGCCACTCCGCTAGATCTATCATGAACAAAACAGGGGTCAGCTGTGATTCATCCGAGTCGTTCAAATTGTGCACTGCTTCTTCCAAAAATCGAAACAAAGCAGGATCTTTTTCATTCACATGCACCACTTTTCGAATGACCTCTGCCATAAAAAACGCGATTGTTCCTTTAATCGGATCAAACTGAAAATCGGTTGGGAAAGCAGGTTCTGCTGCCGTCAATTGTAAGAGTTCGCTTTCCTTTCTATCGTAATAGGACAGTTCGCTCAAACCCATCGGAAACAGGTTGTGGGCTTTCTTCTTTCCTCCCTTGAAAATGAACTTCTTTAAGCCATTTTCTTTGGTGTAAAAGGAAATTATTAAACTCGTATTGGAATATGATATTCGGTGCAGGAAGATGCCAAAATCAGTAGATTTCATTTTATCGTACGACCAAAATTTTACCTACTTTTCTCCCCTTGCCTTCGTTTGGCGCTGTCCAGATAAAGTAAACGCCAGTCGCTACTGGATTACCATTCAATGTCATACCATTCCAAGTGGCAGTTCCTCCATTTGACGTTGTTTTGTATACAAGGTTTCCAGCTGCATCCGTCACCTTTATATCCGAATCGTATTGGATTCCTTGCATAGTGATCACTCCTGTGAAATCTGGTCGAACCGGATTCGGGAATACGTTTACTTCTGAATAATCTCTGCTTTTACCTGCGGTAGCATCTGTTCGGTAAGAGATCAATCCGTTATCCGTTACGATGAACAGCTCTCCCGTGTTGTGATCAATTTCTAAATTGATGATATTATTAGATATCAATGGAGAATTCTCCATTGTGAACTGTTGGATTATCTCCAATCCATCAGCAGAAAGCAAGACGATTCCTGCATTTTCCGTTGCCATCCACTTGCGATTCGCCCCATCTACCTCGATGTCGGTAATTCCAGTAGCTCCGAGGACGTACTCAACGTTTCCTTCAAACTCAACCTTGATACGCTGTGCGTTGTAATCTCCTGAAGAAGCCTCAAAAGCATTTTCAGCATTATACAGCACTGCAAAACCAGCATCCGTTCCTATCCATATTTCATTGTCCAAATCTACGGCAACTGCTTGCACACGGTTCGAAGGTAAATCCCCCGTATTTGTTCCTGTATTCAACCAAACCATGTCATCATCACCCAAATCGGTTGGCGTTCCATTATCCTTGTAACCGTAAAGTCCACCATTCAAAAAGGCCATCCATTTGTTTCCTTCATTGTCAATGACCAAGCGCTGTGAAAACTCACCAATGGCACTACTTCCAAGGTCGAATGATTGCCAGTCCCCGTCTTTTGTGTACACCTTGAGCGGTTGGTTCGTTCCTCCATTGAACACCCACAGGTTTCCTTGAACATCATACTCCAAATCTGTTACCAGTGTAGATCCAAATCCAACATTTGTTGGCTCCAAAGCAGAATTGTATGGTGTTAACGTGTCAATCGTTCCAGCACCTTCATCGAAAATGGTTAAGGGCGTAAACGACCATGAGCCAATCGCAAATTTTTCGTTGTCAGTTGGATCAATCGCTACAGACAAGTAATCCCAAATCTTACCTGATTCCCAGACATCTGTATTCGACTCGTTGTATAACTTCCATTCTTCATCTTCGAAGGTATAAACACCACTGCTTTTAAAGGTTGATGTGTTTCCAGATGCAGCTCCACAGGTAACTATTAATTTATCTCGTGACCAATCCAAGCCGTAAAACTCACCACGTGGTGGACCAGAAAAGACAATGTTGTCCATAAAACCTCCGTAAACGTGCACCAATCCGACAGAATTATCGGCAATCCAATATTCTCCGTTATGGCTAATCATTTTATTG
Source organism: uncultured Flavobacteriales bacterium (assembly GCA_905479845.1). Lineage (GTDB taxonomy): Bacteria > Bacteroidota > Bacteroidia > Flavobacteriales_D > Crocinitomicaceae > UBA4466. The sequence continues at coordinate 5,179 of CAJQOB010000187.1, read as the reverse complement.
ACCTCAGGGTCACCAAAAGGATAGTCCGCAAGAATGTATTGATTCTGATAGTTGTCATCGTAGATGATCGTTGCTCCAGAATAGTGAACTACAAGATCATTGTCCACCACATCGATTTCACGAATTTCCATCGCGAACGGCTCATAAATCACCGACTCCAAATCAATTGCGGTTAGTCTGTAAACCGAGTCCTCACCAAAGTTGTCGTTTTTGTATAGTAGGTAAAGCTCATCATCAACAATTTCAAATTCTTTGTACGCATTGGCTGTCAAATTTGGGACACGTGTATCAATTGTCCATTGCGCAGGGTCCGGTAAAGCCACATTATTGACGTCACCGAAGTACATTACGTTTTCCGTTAAGGCAAAAATGGTGTCATTTCGAAAAGTCACATCCATAATTGCCGAATTCCCATTCGATGGGTAATACGTATCCTTCACTTCACTTCGCTCTGGATCAATTTTGACAATCCCAAAACCTGTGGCGAAATAGAGGTATCCGTCATGTTCAACGATTTTGAAAATTTGTTTTGAACCTTGGATTTCTGCCAATTTAATTGCGGGAATGTTGGTTACTTTGTTGTTTAGAATGCGATCGATGTTTCCGTTTTCATACCCGATAAATACAGCGTCATTCACGGAAGAATGCCCCATACAAGAGATCGTGATATCCGAAAGTCCCGTTACTACATCCCACGTGGAGAGTTCACTCGAACTTTCATCATATTCCGATATTCCATTCGTGAAAGCCGTAAAGACCTTTCCTGATGTTTTCACAACATCGAGTGCACGTTTCGCAGGAATATGAAGACGCCATTCACCCGTCCCAACTTGGGCAAGAGTAGAGAATGATGATAATAAGAAACATAAAAGTAGTAATCGCATTCTGAGGAATATTTGCGTTAAGAACGGCAATAGCACAAAAATATTTGATTTTGCTGGGAATTGGGTGAACAAAGTGATTGTTTTTGTTTGTATTTCCAAGGTAACTGTTAATTTTGGCGTGATCGTAGGGTAAAACCCGCGATGCTATTGGCCTTGTGGCGCAACCGTTTCGTTAGAACATTTAGTTGCAACACTTGCCAAAAAATATGGCCCCGTGGCGCAACTGAATAGCGCACTGGATTTCGGCTCCAGCGGTTACAGGTTTGAATCCTGTCGGGGTCACCAAAGCGGACAATTGGTTTAAATCTACCGATTGTCCGTTTTTATTTTTCTTCAAAACCTTTGCTACCTCTGCGATTGGCGCGAACAACGAATCAACTCTTAAGGTTCGAACTCCTTTGTTTTGTTGGTGTATAGTGATTCCATCAGGAAAGATTAATTTTTGAAGATTCATTTTTCCGTACACATCACTATTATTCCAGTTATACAAGGGGTTCAGGCATATTTTCAATGCGAAATCTAGGCACTTTTTAAGGTTCGAACTTTTTATTTGGGGTTCAGCGTTGTTTGGTATAATCTCTTGCACTTGTTCATTGTATTTAGCTTGAAATTTTGAATACAATTCTTTTGAAATTTCACCGAGTGCAAAACGTTCTTCTAAGGTTTCGAGCTTTTCATTGATTTGTGAGATTTGCTTTTTTAGAAGCACCTCTTTTTCTTGTGATTCGGATAGTACAGCCTCATAGTAGGATTCTATGGCTGTTTTAACCAATGGAACATCGCTTTGATCTACTTCGAACACAGAAAGCAATGCAGAGAATTGCTTGTGTACCTTCTTGGCACTTATGTTATGCTTACAGCCAACAGTTTTACACTTGTAGTAATAGAGTTTTTTTGCTTTGACCTGATACCCTGTCATTGAGCTTCCACATTTACCACATTTGGCAAATACTTTTAATGGAAGATTCTGATCGTGTTCTCTATGAACCAAAGGATGAGGATTTGATTTTCGGCTTTCGGACACAATATTATTGACTTTTAAAAAGAGTTCTCTGCTAATCATCTTTTGGTGATTCCCTTCGATTACTTCTCCAGGGATTAAGGTACTGACAAGTAAACCACAGTAATATGGGTTTGCAAAAATTTCAGCTAATCTCCGTTTGTCAATTTTAAGACCAAGCTTTTTAAGTTCTCGCACAATGTCCGAATTTCCCATTTGCTTATTGGCTTTCCAGTGAAATGCCTTTCTTAAAAGTTCACCTTCTTTATTTACCACAATCTTTTGATCCACTGCTTTTCCTTTTACAAGGTTGGTATATCCCTTGGGTGGTTGACGTGGAGTAAACCCTTTGCGGTACAATTCAGCCATTGCAGTAATCGTTTTATTACGTCGCAGTTCGTTATCCATTTGTCCAAAGAGAAACAAAATGTTCTGCTGAAATGATCCAGAAGAAGTTGTTGGATCAAGCTCTTGAGTGACAGAAATAGTTACTACCCCGTGCTCTTTGAGTAAATCATCTGCAATTTTTGCTCCTCCAATTCCCGAACGAGAGAAACGCTCATAAGAATAGACAATGATATAACTGACCGATCCACTTTGCTTAATGTATTTGAGCATGCGTTTGAATTCTTTTCTGTCATCAGTTTTTGCAGATTCATACTTCCCCCCAAAATGCTGAACGATATTCAAACCACGTTTTTTAGCGTGAAGTGTACAGAATTTGAGTTGAGATTCAAGTGAGGTATTATCTTGTTGGGAAATATCAGATACACGTGTATAAATCACTGCATTCGTTCCATCTACTTGAATGCTCTTATCTTTTGCTGCAAAGGATTGAAAGTGTTTTAAATTACTCATGCTTGTTAGTTTTAGTTCGAAGATGATCGTTTAATAAACACAAAAACAGAACGCGCATGAACGGCTCTGTTTTTGTATTTCAAATTTGTTTGATTCATCCTTCTATTTTAAATCATGTCTTGTTATTAGCTAGTATAGCAATCTCTATGGTATTTATAGCGATGAAAGCTAACTTATCCATGAGTATCAAGTACTGCTCCAAAGTGATCTTGCGGTACTTTTTAATTTTTCGCAGTTGTTCTATTGGCAAACGACTTTCCATGAGATTTCTAGCTTTCTCTAGTCTATTTTGGTCTTTGAGCTTTTCGAACATATTACTTGGATTACTTATTCAAAGTATTTCTTAGATGCAGCAATCGCATAACCATGATCGTAACGTGATTGAATCAATCGTTTTGTGGAAACAAGTGGGTTACCAATATCAAAACTTGGATCTGGATTAATGATCACAGCATCAAATCGTTTTACAATGTTGTTCAACCGACTGAGTAATACAATCTCGTTGTTCCAGTATTTGGCTTGTTTAACCAAATGGTTCATCTCTAAAAAGTGATCGATATCATTGTTGAATATCTCACCCAGCGTTAACTCATAAATTGCCCTCGACGCCAAACCAAAAATGCTTTTTTGTGAAGCGTCAATCTCAGTTGGAACACCAGAATGACAGTTGATAACAATGATTTTCCATTCACAATCTTCAGGGTCCTGGTTAATCATACGAATTGCATCCCCAAGTGGAGACATATTCATCAATCCTCCATCAACATTGTATTTGGATTCGATTAGCTCATTATCATTCAGAAACTTGATGGATTCAACTGGTTTCCAAACCACAGGGATGGAAGAGGAAGCAATTATTCCGTTAACCAGATCGTGGTTGGAAACAAAATCAGTATGTGCTACACTGTGGTACTTTCCAGAATTCAACGATACAAACCCACATTTAAAGGTTCCATTAATCAACGTCCTGTCAATGAGTTTTTCCATTTTTCGACGCAAAGGCATATTATCTGCCAAGGCATCAATCTTTCCAACGCTCAACTTTAACTCCGATTCAAGACCTTGAGTAATTGAATTAAAAATGTTCTTGCGTTTCTTTTTAGAAAAGATCAATCCCATTTTTTCAAAGAAACCAAGCTTGAATTCTACTCGTGGTAGTAGTCTTTTGAGTAGTGCCTTTAAGTCCACTTTGAATTTTAGTTTTTCGGATACGTTGTCGGTTTCCAAAAATTCAGAAGTATAGATTTCTGACACACCATTGTTTGCCACTTGGTTTAGCCAAAGGTTATTGAGTTCAGGTAACTTATTCATAGCAACCATTATTCCGTTCAATGCACCAACACTTACTCCTGTATTCAAATCAAAACGCATCGGTGTGTCCAGTCCCGTGATTTGTTTCCAGTGATCGTTTAGAAAATTGAGTGCGCCCAATTGGAATGTTCCCTTGAATCCTCCTCCGCCTTGTACTAAGGCATATTTTACTTTTTTCATATCCCTTGATTTATTTTTTTGCTTGTTCTACTTTTCTTGATAAATCATAGTAGACACAAGCGCAGTCAACTACCTGTTTATTTGATAGTCCGATATCTTGGGCGAATGACTGGTTTACTGCATCCAAACACCGGTTCCCGTGGTGTTTCAAGGCAGCTACAATTATCCTGTGTTCTTCTTTCGTTAATTTTACTTTAATCATTGGTTCGTTTTTTAAGGGTTATTATTTTTTGAATAAATTCATTGTTCCTCCTGAATTGAAGCGTCCAAATTGAACAGCTTTTCCTTTTTGCGGTATTTCAATAACCACATCCACATCGTGCTGAAATTCATTACTTCCTCGAAACAGCCCAGTTTTGGTTGTTTGAAAGATGTAGACAAACGAGATACGTGGGTGCTTCTTTTGTAATTTTCGCAAATCATCAACCTTCAAACCATAGTGGTTCACGCTGTCAATAAACACGAAGTCATAATTCGAGAGGTCTTTTGGAATCATTCCAACAGAATGAAAGTCTGGATGCATTCCATTGGTTTGAGCCAATTTTTCTTGGAGCGTTTTAGAAATGCGTTCTTCAGATGCGATGTAGAGTACCTTACCATGATCATGCGCCAGATACGAGGCAAACTCAATCGCTAGATAGGATTTTCCCATTTTAGGTCTTCCATATATCATTGTAGAAAACCCTTTGGCTGGATCACCAATCAACTTTAACCATTTTCCTGAAAACCCAAGCGTATCGAACTTGAGATTCATGATGTTGATTTAATTCATGTCTGCAAAAAATGGCTCTAACGCTCGTCCTACTGGTGTCAATAATCCAGTGACCTCTTCGCTGTTGTAACCAGAAAATTCGCAGAACTCTCTTATTGTTAAGTGATCCAATGCTGTTCCAAGCGCACGGTTGATGTATGCGTACTCTCGTTGCGCTCCTTCAGCATCCATACC
>CAJQOB010000186.1 GCA_905479845.1 uncultured Flavobacteriales bacterium | reverse complement strand
TAAAATCTCCAGATCGGTGATTGTTAAATACGGCAAACACTTCGTTTTCGTCGTGTACACCTGCAGTAATCATGTTTACACGTGTGTTAGCAGGAACACCTGAGAATGAACTCATTTTTGTCCAAGATCCACCATCGTCAGTTGATACTTGAATCAATCCGTCATCCGTTCCAATGTACAGTAATCCTTGTTTCAGTGGAGATTCATCCAGGGCTACAACGTTTCCGTAAATAGTCGTTGATTTGTTCTTCATTACCGCGTCAATCGACCAAACTTGATCCATTACAGGAAGCGTGTTTCTGTCTAACTGTTGAGACAGGTCAGGAGAAATCGTTTCCCAGTCATCACCGCGATTTGTACTCTTGAATAATTTATTCGCTGCGAAATAAACAGTTTTTGAATCGTGTTTTGAAATGATAATCGGTGAATCCCAGTTCCAACGGTATGCTGGTTCTCCAACTGCCGGCATCGGCTGAATTGGTGTTTTCTCTCCCGAAGTTTTGTCGTAACGTACCAGCCAGCCATATTGAGCTTGGGCGTAAACAATGTTCGGATTGTTCGGATCAATTGCAGATTCGAAACCATCTCCACCGTTGGTGATGAACAAATCAGAATTTAAGATTCCTGCATTGTTAATTGATGCAGATGGTCCACCCATTGAGTTATTGTCTTGAGTTCCTCCGTAGATATTGTAGAATGGCTCAGCATTATCTGTGGCAACTTTGTAGAACTGAATAATTGGCAAGTTCGCGTAGTATTTCCAGTCCTTCGCGTGATTGTAGGTCTCGTAAATTCCACCATCACATCCTACGATCCAGTGATTCGCATCGTTTGGATTGATCCAGATACAGTGGTTGTCGACGTGTTTCTTTGCTTCGCCTGTACGTTTGAAGTTCTTTCCTCCATCTTCAGTATGGTGAAGCCACGTGTTCATCGAGAATACCTTGTCCTTATTTGTTAAATCACAAATGATTTCCTGATAGTAGTTACCACTTGTTTTGTAGCTCGACATCTTAGACCAATTCTCACCACGATTCGTAGATCGGAAGAATCCACCTTTCCCATCACGTGCCTCGATTATTGCGTAAACGTAGTTTGGATCAACAGGAGAAACAGCAATTCCGATTCTTCCCATCTTACCTTTAGGTAATCCCTTGTTGATTTCTTTCCAAGTAACTCCGCCATCAGTCGATTTGTGCAAACCAGATTCCGGTCCGCCACCAATATACGTCCATTCCCTTCTTCTTCGTTGATGAGCAGATGCGTAAAGTACATCTGGATTTGAAGGGTCTATAGCGATTTCAGCAATTCCTGTGTGTTCAGAAATTTCCAAAGTGCGTTCCCATGTTTCTCCACCATCTGTTGTTTTGTATACTCCACGTTCTCCACCTTTGCTCCAAACTGGACCGTAAGCAGCAACCCAAACAATGTTCTCATTTGTTGGGTGAACGATGATATTTCCGATGTGTTCAGACGTTTTCAACCCCATGTTTTTGAAGGATTTTCCTCCGTCCACTGATTTGTAAACTCCATCTCCGTAAGCTACAGAGCGCTGATTGTTGTTTTCACCAGTTCCAACCCAAACAGTATTTGAGTTCGTTGGAGCCAGAGTAACACAACCGATAGAGTAGGACGCCTGTCCGTCAAATATCGGGGTGAAAGTTGTTCCGTGGTTTGTTGTTTTCCAAACCCCACCAGAAGCGGCGGCAACGTACCACACATTGTTGTTATTAGGATCAACGGCAATATCAGCAATACGACCAGAAGTCAATGCTGGTCCAACCAATCGAAAGGATAAACCTGCGAATGTGCTTGATTCAATTCCTGATTTTTCTTCTTTTGCATCCTTTGTTCGCTGCGCGTAGAGCGAAGAAGTGGAGATGAGCAAAAGGCAAATGATAGAGAGATATTTCATAAAGTAATTTTTGGATTTCCAAAATACGGAATCTGTCTAAACCGATGCTGAATTTATGATGAGAGGAAAAAGTTATTTTATTTTCAGTAATTACTGAAAGTTTTATATATTTGGAATATGAAGTTTACAGAAGCACAATTAGAATTCATTCAACTCTGGGGAAATTTTGGTTCACAGTGGGGGATAAACAAGACAATGGCGCAGGTTCATGCTTTACTTTTGACAAGTGAGGATGCGTTGAGTACCGACGATATAATGGAGTCATTAGCTATTTCTCGAGGAGGAGCGAATGTCAACTTGCGGGAATTAATGGTTTGGAACCTTGTCTACAAAACGGCCAAGCCTGGTGATCGTAAAGAGTTTTTCGTTGCAGAAAAGGATATCTGGGAAGTGGCAAAAAGAATTACACGTGAACGTCAGAGAAGAGAGATCGAACCGTTAATGCATCATTTGAATCGTTTGAAGAATGTTGACGAAGCTGATCCGCAATCTTTGAATTTTGTGAAGACGATTACAGATATTGAACGTTTGGTTGGGAGAATGAACAAGACATCAGATACAGTGATGAAAATGGAGGAGAATGCCTTCTTCGGAAGCATCATCCGTTTACTGAAGTAATATTTTTTTTGAGTCAATCTTTCAATAATTATTGAAAATAATAAAAATGAAAACCGCTGAATTAAATACCGAATATTTACTCTATGATGAAGACTGTCCACTCTGTGCATGGTACACGCGAGTATTTGTGAAGTTTGGATTTATTCAGGGACAGACGCGAATGTCTTATCAGGAAGCCATCAAGGAAGATCAGCTTTTATTTGATCGAGAGCGAGCGAAGTCTGAAATAGCGTTTGTTGCAAAAGGTAAGGATACTTTATACGGAGTGGATAGCATGATCAATGTGATCGGAAAAAAATGGACGACGCTTAGTTTCATCTGTCGTTTCTTCGCGATCTATTGGATACTGCAGTTGCTCTATCGATTCATCAGTTTCAATCGCAAGATTATTGCTCCAACAGTTTGTGGGAGCGCTTGTTCTTGTACTCCTCAATTCAATTTGTTTTGGAGAATTGCGTTCATTGCTTTCTGTGGATTGATGACTTATATCCTCGTTGGAAGTTACTTCAATAATGAGTTGAGCACTTTTCTGAAGTACGATCATTTTTCATTTGAATTTGCACTATTCCTTGGGCAATTGGTCTTTCAAGCTCTTGCGTTCAAGTTGCTGAAACAAAAGGATCTCTTCACATATTTAGGTCATGTCGCTTTTTTGAGTTTGCTTGGAGCGATCGCACTGGGTGGGGCAGAAGTGGTTTTGACAGTTTTAGAATCGTTTAACGTTGAATTGGGACTTTTGCCATCGTTCATTTTTGGAGCGGTCGTCGCTTTGATGCTTGTCGAGCACAGTCGAAGGGTAAAACTTCTTGGAATGAGTGCTTGGTTAACAGTCTCACTAGTTGTTTTTCGAATTATCATTTATCCATTTGTATTTATTTATTAGTAATAAGCCGATGCGAAAGCATCAAGAATTTTAAAACGATGAAAAGAATTGTCATAACAGCAGCAAATGGATTTCTAGGGGATCATCTGTGTAGGTACTTCTCGGGATCGTACGAGGTAATTGCATTGATTCGCAAGCCTATGCCAGATGCAGAAAATATTAAGTACGTTCTTTGGGACGGAAAAACAATCGGAGAGTGGATGGTTTATTTAGAAGGTGCTGAAGCTCTGATTAATTTAGCGGGAAAGTCAGTGGACTGTCGCTATCACG
>CAJQOB010000185.1 GCA_905479845.1 uncultured Flavobacteriales bacterium | reverse complement strand
GTCATCATTCGAATCTGGTGAAACCCCACCATTCGACGCCAAAAGATTTCCTGTTAGTCCCGCAGCATCGTACAATGTGTATGTTGTACCATCCCAAGAATCATCGTATCGATCATAAGCGTTGATATACAATGTTTGCCCGCAATATGCTGAAAGATCAATCGCTTGGTCAGAAAGTAGACCTTGCCCATTTCCGTACGCTCCATTTCCTTGGCCCCAAACTTGCGTTCCTCCGCCATTGATTCCAGTGGTAATACTCATCCACTTTTCGGTGGCATAATTTCCACCAGTAGAAGTGAGATAAACTGCTTGGGAGAAAGCGTTTTGAGTAAACAAAATCGCAACTACAGTAAAGATCAACTTGAACATAGACATCTTTATAAATTGATGATGTCTAAAAATAGACCATGCGAACCTAAGGGTGATAGAAAAGAACTACAAGCGCGTTCAGAATCGTGAATCCGAACAGGTTTGCCCCTAAAATAGGCGAATTAAGCACTTAGTTGTTTAAAATCAGACCAAGGTTAAATCGGTACCTCACCAGTTTGAACGCGAAGCTATCGAGCAAGTTCTTTAGTAAAAAAGAACCTTCGCATTCGTAGAAAACAGCTTCACTGCAATCGCCAAAAGAATAATTCCGAATACTTTTTTCAGAATGGCGATTCCTCCAGGCCCGAGTAATTTTTCTATTACGCGTGTCATTTTCAAAACGAGAAAGACAATAGCCACGTTGATACAAATGGCCAAGATGATATTGATCTCTTGATACTCCGCACGCAGTGAAATAATTGATGTTAACGACCCTGCTCCCGCAATAATTGGGAATGCCAAAGGAACAATACTTGCAGTTTTACCTGAAACATCATCTTTGAAAAGTGTGACTCCCATGATCATCTCAATCGCCATTGCGAAAAGGATGATGGAACCCGCCACGGCAAAGGCTTCAACCTCCACTCCAAACAAGAGTAGAATATTATCCCCAACAACTAAGAAGGCTATCATGATCACAAAGGAAACTATCGTCGCCCATCCTGCGTGAATATCTTCTCCTGATTGTTCCTTCAACTTAATGATAATCGGAATAGATCCAACTATATCAATTACGGCAAAGAGTACCATCGTTGCCTTGAACAATTCTGTCCAATTAAATGCTTCAAAAAATCCCATGACTACTACTTTAAAATTGTGGCTTCAACCACGGTAGGTAAAAATGTTTGTTCTAATTGACTTATCTTCCGCTGAACGCTTGGTAAGTCATCATTTTCATTCAATGCACAATGAAATTGCGCAATTTTCTGTCCTTTATCAAATTCCTCATTCACGAAATGAATGGTAATTCCAGTTTCTTTCTCACCTGCTTCGAGCACGGCTTTATGAACATTCGCCCCGAACATCCCTTTCCCACCAAACTTTGGTAACAAGGAAGGGTGCAGGTTGATCATTTTGTTTGGATAAGCACGGATCAATTCTGCGGGAATCATTCTGAGATACCCAGCCAATACAATCCAATCCAATTTTTGATCCTGACAGAACGAACGCAACAACCCTCCATTTGCAACATCTCCGTTGCTCATATAGAAGATCGGAATACCGAGATCGTGCGACCCCTTGAGTACAGGTGCGGTCTCAACATTACTCAACACCAACGCTACTTCCAAAGAATCATGATCCTTGAAGCTACGAATGAGGTTGAGCGCATTGCTCCCAGTTCCTGACGCAAATATACCGATGCGTTGTTTTGCCATGCCGCAAAGGTAGAAAGTCCGTTTCGATCTGTAATCAACTTTTTGCAAAGTTTATTCTGAAAATTTTAAAAAATTCGATTAACGCAATAAAAAATCAGCTACACGACAGGGTTTTCAGAGAATAGAATGCATATCACAACTGACCATTACTTTTCGTAACAACGCGGGACACCTCGTTAGGCACAATAATTGTACTAAACCAACAAATCTATGTGACTATGAAAATCAACCAGAATTTCCTCTTTTTCTTCTTCTTTTCCATTAGTTCTGTCGCTCCGCAACAATCAAAAAGTCAAATGATAGAGAACATTAATACTTGGTATGAAAATCATCCAGATAAGTATTCTTTATCGCTAAACGGAAGTACTGCCTCTGCGAAAGTAACTAGGTATCACCCAGAAAGACAAGATGAAAAAAACGATTTAATTGAAATCTCGTACAAGGGAATGGAAATAACATTGGCTTTTTCTAGACCTTTGGATGAAATCTCCACTCACAAGGATAGTCTTCAAAAATATTTCAGTTACGTTGCAATAGATGACATCTACAATAATATCGTCTCCGATGGTTGGGACACTTATCCTAGGACACCATCAAGTAGTTTAAGCAAAGGAGTTCATTTTAATGCTGGAGGTGACTCAATAAGTCTAACTATTAATTGGTCTATATATACTGTTTTGGGATATAAGGACAGTAAAAAGTGTAACAACGAGAGAGGTATAATGGATAGTGGAATTAGCGAATCCTGTTATGTGTCCGTTGATAAGAATTTACCTCTAGAAATTATTATTGACCAACTACTAATTGACTGATTTAAAGGCACGTAAAAAATCCAAGTTCGAAAGAAAGCCAACACTTCGAGAAAGTATATCCGATCGTTGTAACTTTTCGAATCGGGATCATTATACTTGGAGTATGAAACTTCTCCTCTCCATCGTTTGCCTCTTCTCGATCCAATTACTGACTGCCCAAAACGAGGGAGTTATTGAAAACATCCTCAAACAGGACAGAACGGAAGTTGATAAGGTTGAACTTTCACCATCCAAATCAGCAACCCTTGTCCCCTCTTCTTTCGCGCAAAACGACGTTGCATTCAAGAAATCCATTGACGAACTGCGGGAGCTCACAATCGTTAAAGTATACTACGTATATACGAAGTATCGCAAAAGCTCAAGTTTTAATCAGAAGGCATTAGACCGAAAACGCTTTAATCAATTGAATGCATCATTCCCTGAGATTATTGAAAGTACTTACGTCGAATGGGAGATTGTCGAACAAACCGGATGTTCATCACCAGAAATGGGACGAACGTTTTTTCATGGGTTCGTCTTCATTCATCGTCCGATACAATCTGAAGCTGAGCGCTTGGCTGAAATCAAACGACTGGAAGACTATTTGAAAAATCCAACGGACGTTTTTTTACAACCGAACATTGACATCTTGGAAGAACAACTAAACCCGGCAAGTTCTTCAACAGTGGAGATCATTCCAGATCAAGAAGCTCATTACTCAGAAGGACCTGATGCGATGTTAGAGTTCCTCAAAAAAGAACTTCGAACAGACGAAATTGCACTCAAACGTGACGACCAGTGGGTGAAAACGCACATCAACATTGATGAAAATGGAGTCATCTCCGATCTGAAATTCTTAGACGAACCATCGGAACGCGTTAAAAGCGCAGTTGAAGGAGCCATTTTTGCTATGCCGAATTGGGAACCTGCTTACCGCGATTCGATTCCTGTGAAATCGGAATTAGACTTAGATATGCGTGTCTCATATTCTCCCAGCGTGAATGGAATGTATTTGATTAACGGAGACCGACCAACATTGGAACAGAGTTCGCTCATAGAAAAACCAAGTGATCTCACAGATTTTGGTGGCTCAACGCCCCAAGAAATTTTCATGAAGTTAGCCCCCGTGTACAAAGGTCTGCAAATCATGGATCGAAATGAACGCACTGCACTTGTAATGGATGTTACTGGAAGCATGACTGAGAATGTCGCGACTATGAAACGATGGATCAAAGGCAATCAAGATTCACTGAACTTTACAAGTTTTACCTTTTTCAACGATGGCGACGACAAATCAACCCGAAAGAAGAAAATCGGTTCAACAGGAGGAGTTTACACAACCTTCCACCTTGCTAATATAGATGCCTTGGTAACAGAAACGATGCGACGCGGAAGCGGCGGCGAACGACCAGAAAGCGATATTGAAGCATTGATTCACACTCAAAACAAGGACTCATTGTGTGACGTTATCTTGCTGATTGGGGATAATTATTCCGAAGTTCGAGACTTGGAATTGCTAACAACGGTAAACAAACGTGTGAACGTTTTGATGTGCTCAATTAAAGGTTCGCTAAGACCGGATTATCTGCTCATTGCCAAAAACACAGGAGGATACTTGATCTACAATGGTGAGCGCATCGAGTTAAAAAATCTTCAAAGAGGAGAAATTCTATCTATAGGAAGCTACCAATACGATTACAACGGTAAAGTATTCAAGGTTCGAGATACTTTAGAGTCCAAGACACGAATGTAGTAAGAGAAGCTATTCTTCCGCGTACACTTTGATGATATCCATCGAGCTGATCATTCCGATCACATTTCCATCTTCCATCACAACAAGGTGGTGTACTCCATGTTTCACCATGATCTTCGCAGCATCCTTCACTTGATTGTTGCGCAATACAATATGTACACGCTCCGACATCATATCTTGCACATGCAACGATTCATCGTGGTAAGACATCAAGTCACTCGCAGAAACAATACCCGCGATATTTCCATCATCCTCCATTACAGGAACCGCGTTGATCCCCTTTCGAGCCAATCTGTTCTTTAGGTTCTTAATGGTTACATTTCTTTGAGTAATCACCACTGGTGAAATCATTATTTCCTCAACTCTCATAGTTAGTCGTTCCTTAAGAACTATTCAACCCATTGATTTCTATCATAATTTTGTTGAAAACCTAGTTGTTTGAGTTTACCAAAATTGCAAGTGTTGAGCTAACTTGTGTTCAAAACCTTGCAAAATGAGAGGAAAAAACGACAC
>CAJQOB010000184.1 GCA_905479845.1 uncultured Flavobacteriales bacterium | reverse complement strand
ACATCTTCAGTTACTTTGGATGTTACAGCTTCTTTCGAGGAGTACACACAGATTCCATTGTTACAAACAACAGCAATGGCCTTAGATGCTGACGTTGCAAGTGTAGGAACAGATCCTGCGGCAGATGCAGTATTAACAGCTAACGTTTACCTTGCACCAGACTTCGTAACACCAGTGTTTACAGCTTCTAGTACTCCAGCAGCAATCGCAGCAGGAACTAATTCAGTGTTGAGTGCTGGATCATTCACACCTACGGTAACAGGAGATTACGTATTTGAGTACATTTCAACGGCAACATCAGCTATTGATGACACATTGATTTACAACTTCTCTGTAACAGATGAGTACTACGCACGTGACAATGGAACGGTTGTAGTGAGCCTTGGTTTAGGAGTAGGAGCTCAAGGAACGCTTGGATGTAACTATACATTGGTAAACGATGCTGCTTTAGATTCAGTTTCGTTCTTCATGCTGCCAGGAGCAAATAGCCTTGGAGATACTATCGAAATAGTAGTTGGAACAGTTGCTGCAACAGTACCTACAGGAACGAACATTGGTTCTTCAGGACCATACATCATTACTGCTGCCGATACATCGGCTGCAGGAGCATTTGTTACTTTACCGATCGTTGATGGTACAGGAGCTCCTCTAATCTTGACAGCTGGAGATTACTTTATTGGAGTTGAAGAGTACGCGACTTCTGAGAATTACGGTTTAGCAATGTCTTCAGGTGTTCTTACAGCAGGAACTGCTTACGGATCAATTGATAACGGTGCTTACGCTGAGTTGTCATCGTTTGGGTTTGATAACATGCCAATCGTTCGTCCAGCATTCAGTTGTGTTCCATTACAAGGTGTTGATGTACAATCAGCTTGTGGAGCATTTACTTGGATCGATGGAAATACGTATACAGCATCAAACAATACAGCAACATTCATGGTAGCAAACCCTGGAGGTTCTTGTGATAGCCTTATCACCTTAGATTTGACGATTACTCCACTTACTTCAACAGATGTTCAAACATCATGTGGAGACTTCACGTGGATTGATGGAAACACTTACTCAACTTCAAATAACACGGCTACTTTCCTAGTACCAGGTGCTTCATGTGATACATTGGTGACATTGGACTTGACAGTTAACCCAATTGATTTGACGACAACGGTAGCAGGAGCGACAATTACTTCAAATGAAGCTTCAGCGACAGCATACCAATGGATTGATTGTGCTACAAACACTGCTATCGCAGGAGAAACAAGTCAATCTTTCACTGCAACAGCAGACGGAAGTTACGCAGTTGTTGTTACTACAGCGAACTGTAGTGATACTTCGGCATGTGAGCCAATTTTAATCAGCTCGTTGAACGAAGGTTCAATCCTTGTTGGAATGAAACCAAACCCGACGAATAACAGTGTTACAATTTCATTTAATGCTAATGAAGCTGCATTAACTGTATGTGATGCACAAGGAAAAGTGATTATTGCGAATACAAATATCTCTTCTGAGGAAATGATCAACTTACGAGATGTGGAAAAAGGAATTTACTTCTTCCACCTTGTAATTAACGGTCAAGAATCAGTTCACCGCGTGGTGAAGAACTAATTGAATTAAGTTCAAAACAAGAAAGGGTCATCAGTAATGATGGCCCTTTTTTTATGCAAAAAATCCTTGCCGCAATAAGAGCAACAAGGATTGAAACTTTCTATGTTTCTGACATTCGCTTTTTCGAACTAACTGTTAGTTCTTGTTAATGTTGGAAGCTCCAGAAGTGTTGATGTGTGTAATAACAGGGTCACCTTTATAGTTCAATGTACTTGCACCAGATAATTCAACACTCATTGAGTTTAGAATTGTCAAGAAAGCAGTACTTGCTCCCGAAAGCTTTACGTCCAAGGTCTCAATTTCAAATTCGTACTTACGAATAGTGCTGGCCCCAGATAAATCTACAAATGCATCCATAGCCGTTCCGTTGATTTTAGCATTCGAAGCACCACTCATCTCAATGTCACCATTGGTCACGTTTACTTCACCTTCAAAATCACTTGCCCCAGACATTTCCAGTTCGAAGTCGTAGTCATTTAGAGGATTGTTCAAGATGACATCAGACGCTCCAGATAAGTCAAATTTGTTTAGATCCGCAGTTGTGATGTGAATTTTAATTGGATTTTTTGTAGAAATGCGTTTGTTGTGAGTGAAGTGAATTTTGAGTTTTCCTGAGATTACGTTTGTCTCGATGAACTCGTGCAAGTTATCAGGAGCTTCAACAACAACAAGTTCTTGTGTAGGTGAATAAGTTACATCTACTTCAAATGCGTCCTGGACATCTATTTGGGTAAATGTTGAGAGCGCTCTCACTTCCGATGTAATGTTGTTAGAACCCTTTATCTTTTTACAGCTTGTGCTGACACCAGCTAAAACAGCCAACGAAAGGACGATTGCAAACTTCTTCATATTGATCTTTTTAGTGTTTATGTCCTTATGACAATCGAACTCAAGCACTACCCCTACGCGAAATGAAATTATTTTATTCGAAACACTAAAAATTCAGTGATACCACTATGCCTGGAGAGTACTTTTAGTTGATCTCCAACGTTGAAATTGTTTGCATGGAAGTTTAAATGAACACGAACAGTCTTAAGAATTAGCTCCTTTTTTCCGTTCCACCCTTGAGATTCTTGAGTGATGTTCGAATTAGAAATCACTTGTTCAGGGTCTGCATTCTTCTGGATTGCGAAAACAGGAGGGGTTGACTTATATCCATTCTCAATGATCAAATTATATTCGCTCCCAAGGTTTACATCAACAATATCTGACTTGATCTTTTTATAATTGCTCTGTTTGAACTTTACGTACGGAGCATATTCCTTATCGCAAGAAGAGAAGCAAAGGAGAAGGGTTGAAATAATGGAAAGCGTTATGAGTTTCATTGCTTATGTACTGTGTTCTATATAACTATAACGAGTTTAAATGGTGTTTTCGTTTGGCCTCAGTGTTAGAAAAATCGTAGAGCAATGTGTCCACCCACCCACATTTGGAGATTATACCCGTTTTCCGAATAGTTATACAAACTGTATGGAGCCAAGGTACTGAAGTCGTTTCCTGGGAAAAAAGATTCTTCCGTAACCATTGCGTTAAACGACGGTCCAGCGGCAAGCGCGAATAACGGAGTGATTTGCCATTGATAGGACATTGTGAGTTTCGCTAATCCGTTTGGTCGTGCAAGAGCGGTGCCTCGCTGAAGATGTAAGGCTTGCAAATCGAAGAAAATGCGGGATTTGGGTGAAAGACCGACAGAAGATCCTACTCCATAACCGAGAGCGGTAGTTGGGTTTGCTCCTTCGAAGTGAACCCCTCCAATAAAGGTGTTATAGAATTCATTTACTCCTGTTTTGAAAGCAATGTTGGCCTGAAAGACTTCATTCGTTGAAAGCTCTAACTGATGTAATCCTCTTCTCGAGTAACTGAAGAGGCCAATAGGCACTCCGTCTATGGAATTGTTAATGTTGATCAATCCGATTTGTGCTCCCTCGACGTCCTCGGCAATGTTAACTAAACCAGCGACTTGTGCCCCAATTAATTTCCCTTTTGATTTATTGAAAACTCCCGCAAATTGCCCACCAACGGAATTGTTGTAGCTATAGTTTCCAACTCCAGCGACTTGGGCTCCAATGAAACGATCAACATAGTTCACGACCCCAGCCGATTGAGCACCGATAACTTCACCTCGTGTGATGTTCGTAACACCTGCGAATTGTGCACCGTGCACATCCGATTTATTGATATTCGTAACACCTGCGAATTGCGCCCCTTGTTGATGTCCACCAACCTTGTTAAAAACACCTGCAATTTGTAAGTAACGTACCGAGTCCCAATCCAAGTTGAAGACACCACCGATTTCCAAAATGCGAACACCTCCAACAAAACCTCCAATGGTATTGAAAGAATAATCAACGCTTGTTCTTCCACTTAGCTTCCCATTAGACCCGACACCGGGAAGAAGAGATACCTGCGTCTTTCTTTGAAGTTGTTCGCTAAAGTTCCTGAACTTTGATTTTTGCTCTTCAGACGGGATAAATCGTTGAAACCAGTTGATTTTTGCGTTTTCTTCCTTTACTTGAGTCGTTGTGTCTTCAACAGGAGGAAGTGCTTCTAGTGTAATATTGTATACCGAAGTTCCTGATTGCGACCACTGGATAGTTGTATCTCGGTAGCCTTCTTTTCGTACAACGATCAAAGGGTTTTCGGTGTTTTTTAAAGTCAAGTTATAGTACCCGTATTCATTCGAGCTAGTTGATGTCAGGCTCGTGGAGTCGTAAATTGTTACATAGGGTACCGTTTCTCCAGACTCTTTATTTGACACGTATCCACTTAGTAAAACAGTCTTTTCATCCGAGGCACTTTGTTCACGAAGAATGATGTAATTACCTCTTTCTTTATAGGTGATTTTCCCAGCGAAAAGATCATTCAAAACTGCGCGTGTGGTCTTGTCAGAATAAGTGCGCGTGAGCTGTAAATCTCCATCGATAAGGTCGGTTCGATAAGCGAATTGATATACGCCTTGTGTTTCCATCATTTTAAGTGTTTCCTTGATGGTCATTCCGTTCAATTCGAGGGTCACTTTTCGCTCCAAAGGAGGAGTCGTTTCTTGAGCCAAGCCAAAACTAAAAGATCCAATCAGAAAGGCGAAGGCGATGATATTATTGACAGCTTTCTCCATGAATTTCGATGGTTTTTTTGTTTTGATTAATCGTGATGTCAAGCAGTTCTGAAATAATGTCCAGAATGGTTGGTAACTCTTCGTTTTTGAATGTTACGCTTACAGGGCAATCCTTCAAATCAGGATTTACGATTACAATTTCTCGCTTGAAGAACTTGCTAAGAATATCCATTACTTCTGACAGGCTTGTTCCGTCAAATTCGAATACTGTGTCCTCTCTAGAACTTGGAGTCTCGTATTCTTTGATCAATCGTTCGCTTATCAAATAGAATGCACTGTCGCCTTCTTCCAGTGCCAAATGTTGGTTGTTTATCTTTAATTCTACCACTCCTTCGTCAACAGAAACCTTTACCGTGTCTCCAATTTGATCAACATGGAATACGGTTCCTAAATCGTAGATTTCGAGTTCTCCCACTGATAGAATAAACGGGTTTTCTTCGTCGTGAATTACTTCGAACGATCCGCTCCCTTCTAGACTCAATAAGCGATTGTTTTCATTGAAATCTTTCGGAATAGTCAACTTACTTCCCGGTTGAAGGGTCACTTTAGAGTCATCCGTTAAGGTATAATGAGCAATATGATTTGTTTCGTATATGATACTTTCTTGTTCGGTGATGTTGTTATTGTGTTTCTCCTTATCCTCGGCAAAATGCTCAGTGGCAGTGTTGGGGACAAACATCTGCGTTATCACAACAAGAACAATAACCGCTGCGGCGACTGTTGCAATAAACAATGGTTTCTTCCATAAAGGAATGACTTTCGCTTGAGATTGAGTTTCGTTCAGGATCACTTTCCATGCACTTCCCTTCGAACGGGAAACATAGGCTTGAGTTCCGTACGAGCTGGCATGCGTCTTTTCCATTTTGAGGAAGTAATCGTTGTTTTCTGAGCGATCTTGTTTCCAGTCTTCCAGCAACATCGCTTCATCTGGACTCGCCTCGCCATTTAAATAGCGGACGATCAGCGCGTCTATTTCTTCTCTTGTGTTTAACATGGAATATTTAATACAAGGGTTAATATTACGAGCGGAAGATAATCCTTCAACTCTTCACGCATGATTCTTAGTGCTTTTCCTACTTGATTTTCAACTGTTTTGGTTGAAATGTTCATTTCCTGTGCGATTTCCTTGTAGGACAGTTGCTCGTTCCTGCTCAAGTGAAATACTTCTCGACATTTTTCAGGTAACACTAACATCGCGCTATCAATTCTTTCCTGTAGTTCATTGGACACTAGTAAATTACTTGCGTCTTCACCCGATTGAAAAGAATTGGTTTGAACGATGTCTTCATCACTTTTAGGCATGCGTTGCATTTTCTTTTGTTCATTGAGGCTCATATTGAATGTCGAACGGAACAGATAGGAACGGATGTTTTCAATCTCGTTAATCGTCTCCCGTTTCTCCCAAAGCTTAATGAATAACTGTTGTACCACATCTTCTGCCGCATCTTGATTCTTTAGAATCGAGTGAGCATAACGACATAATTCGTCGTAATGTGCTTTGAATAATGTGTTTAATACAGCCGTATTAATTTCAACTACTTCGGTCATTCGCTAATTTGAGCTCTCGTGTTTAAAGAGAAGACAATACAAAGGTAGGCTTACCCCTATGGAAGTGAAAACTTTTTGTGAAACGCTTGATAAATTTGATGTTGAACGGTGAAAACATTAAGGATTTTTAACGGAAAGAATCCTATTTAGGGTATAAATGCGGGGTAGGGCTTGACGTATTTTTATTTACATTCGAACATCTTAAAACAACCGCCATGAAATTGACAGCAACACTAATCTTTCTCTTGGGAGTGACCTATCTTTTCGGTCAATCCGACCAATCACCATTATGGATGAGGTATCCAGCTATATCTCCAGACGGTACAACGATTGCCTTTAACTACAAAGGAGACATCTATCTTGTAGGTTCTGATGGGGGCCAAGCTCGACCGTTGACAACACATAAAGATCATGATTTTATGCCTACGTGGTCTCCGGACGGAAAAACGATAGCCTTTGCTTCAAATAGACATGGTAACTATGATATTTACACCATGCCTGCTCAGGGTGGTGCAGCAACGCGTTTAACATTTCATTCTTCAGGTGATTATCCATGTTCAGTTGATGAGAATGGAACGGTTTACTTTAATTCAAGTCGCTTAGACTCCGAATCGAATAGTCAGTTTCCTTCAGGGGTTTTGTCTGAGTTGTACTCAACTAACGCAGACGGAGAGTTGAATCAAGTTTTGACTACACCTGCTGAATCTGCGATGTGGAACAAGGATAAGTCGAAGCTTATTTACCACGATCGAAAAGGTTACGAAAATATGTGGAGAAAACACCACACTTCTTCGGTAACAAGAGATGTTTGGATATACGATCCTGCAACGAAAGATCACACGCAATTAACAGATTTCAACGGTGAAGACCGCAACCCTATTTGGAGTGCAGACGAGCAGTCCTTTTATTATTTATCTGAAGAATCAGGAAGCTTCAACGTTTGGAAAAAAGACATCAGCGGGGCGAATAAAAAACAAATTACAACTTTAGCGAATCACCCAGTTCGCTTTCTAACGATGTCAACTACAGGAGTATTTGCTTTTAGTTATGATGGCGAATTGTACACTACAAAGGAATCTGGTGAACTCAAAAAGTTAAACATTCAGATTAATAGTGATGAAGACTTCAATGTTTCCGAATTGATTAACGTTGGGGGAGAGGTTTCGGAAATGGCGCTTTCACCAAATGGAAAGGAAATTGCCTTTGTCGCTCGTGGGGAAATCTTTGTAACCGCATTGGATTTTTCTGAAACAAAGCGTATTACAAACACACCTGAACAAGAAAGAAACATCAGCTTCAGTCCAGATGGAAGATCCATTTTATTTGCTGCTGAAAGAAATGAAAGCTGGAACATTTATCAGGTAAAATTGACTCGAGATGAAGAGAAGTTCTTCTATGCTTCCACGGTGTTAGAGGAGGAAGAAGTGGTTGTAACTGACCAAGAAACCTTCCAACCACATTTCTCACCAGATGGAAAAGAAGTGGCTTTCTTGGAGGAAAGAGTCATTTTACGAGTGATCAATTTAGAATCAAAAGAGACGAGAACAATCTTAGAGAAGAAATACAATTATTCGTACTCAGATGGGGATCAACATTATGAATGGTCACCTGACGGAAAGTGGTTTTTGGTTCAATACCTTCCATACAAGCGTTGGAATGGCGATGTTGGATTGGTTTCAGCTGACGGTAAGGAAATAATCAACCTTACAGAGAGTGGGTATGAATGTTATTCACCGAAATGGGTGATGGGTGGTGAAGCGATTGTTTGGTTCTCAGGTCGAAATGGAATGAAAAGTCACGGTAGCTGGGGAACACAAGTCGATGCTTATGCAATGTTCTTAACGCAAGGCGCCTATGATAAATTCAAATTAACGCCTGCCGAATTGGAACAACTTGAGGCAGCAAAGAAGGATGAAGAGGGAGAAGGCTCTGACAAAGAAGCTTCCAAGAAAGATAAAAAGAAGGGCAAAAAGGATAAGTCAGAAGAGGAAGAAGCGAAACCATTGGTTTTCGATTTAGAAAGAGCAAAGGACAGAACGGCGCGCTTAACGATCCACTCTTCAAGCTTGAGCGATGCTATTTTGTCAAAGGATGGTAGCAAATTGTACTACTTAAGTGCCTTCGAAAAAGGCTTCGATTTGTGGGTTCAGGATTTCAAGAAAAACGAAACGAAATTGTTGGCGAAACTCGGATCTGGGGGAGGAGCATTGAAATTCGACAAGGAAGAAGCGAATATCATTGTTATCAGCCATCGAGCAATTACTAAAATTGACGTAGCAAGCGGTGCTCCAACACCTGTTGCATATTCTGCAAAAATGGAGTTGAATCAACAAGAAGAATTTGAATACATCTTCAACCACTCTTGGAGACAGGCTCTCAAGAAATTCTATGTGGAAGACATGCATGGAGTGGATTGGGACTTCTACAAAAAAGAATATGCTAAGTTCTTACCGCACATCAACAACGGTCCTGATTTCGCCGAAATGTTGAGTGAATTGTTGGGAGAGCTAAATGCATCTCACACGGGATCTGGGTATAGATTTAGAAAGGATGGTGGCGATAGAACGGCATCGTTGGGAATCTTTCCAGATTACTCATTCGAGGGAGAGGGAATAAAAGTGAATGAAATTATTGACAAAAGCCCACTTCAAGTTAAGGACTCGAAAGCGGTAAATGGAATGGTGATTACTGCCCTGAACGGAGTAAAGATTCAGAATTTATCACACTTTTATCAACTCATGAACAACCAATCGAATCAGAACGTTTTGGTGACATTCACTGTTGATGGAGAAGAGCACAATCAAGTTTTTAAGCCGATTTCACAAGGGGCAATGTACAATTTGACGTACGAACGCTACGTGAAGAATAGAAACGAGCAAGTGGAAGAGTTATCAGACGGTAAAGTTGGATATGTTCATGTAAGAGGAATGAACGATGCTAGTTTCAGACAAGTGTATTCTGAAGCTCTTGGAAAACATGCCGACAAAGAAGCATTGATCGTAGATACACGTTTCAACGGTGGCGGTTGGCTCCATGATGATTTAGCAACATTTTTAGGAGGTGAAATGTACGCG
>CAJQOB010000183.1 GCA_905479845.1 uncultured Flavobacteriales bacterium | reverse complement strand
TTTCGGAAGTGTATAGGAAACTTCTATTGTTTCGTCTTCATTTTCAACAAGAGAAGCATAGGTTTTTTGCGTGTAATTTACTCTCGTGATACAACCACAGCAAAGCGCCAAAGCGAGGAAAATACTGTATCGTTTCATGTGTGTGTTCATAGTGTATTATTTATTTGTTGTTTTGGATTATTCCAATTCGAGCCTACCCTAATTCAGAAAAGTCACAAGGCGATATGTTCTTTTCACCTCAAACACCTTCTAATCAAGACAAACATAATCAATTTACACCAAATACGTTACACGTTTACGGTGTAACTATTTAATTTCACTTAGACGACCTTTGTTTTTCAATAAACAGAGCGCTATGGCACAGAAGAAATCACCAGCATCTACACTTGATCCTAGGAACAAACATATCGCTGCACGTATTACTGAACTGCGTAAAAAAGCTGGATACAGTTCTCAGGAAGACTTTTCGAGTGATTTTAATATCGGACGTATGTCGTACTGGAGGGCGGAATCAGGTAAAACGAACATTACCATGAAACTCCTGTACCAGGTAATTGATGCTCACAAGTTGAGTTTAGCTGAGTTCTTTGCTCCTCTGGACGAGAAATAACGGTGTTTTCATTTTTAGCTCAAAAATAATGGGCATTGTGTACTACACCTGATAGTGGACCACTTTATTTCCAGTACTTCTCAAGTTCATCGAGATAGTAATCCAACTCTTCAAACGGAATTAAGTTTTCTGGATTTTTGGCAGATTCCGCACGTTGAGCCAGCAATTCTTCGCGTTCTCGCATAAATTGTTCTTCGCTGATTTCGTTGTTGCGTTCATCATAATACTTTTGATTCATGATTCCAGTATATCACGAGTTTCTGCTATCAGCCTAAAAGAGATAGTCGAATTTACACCTTATTCAACTCATCCATCAAGGCTCTACGCTGAGGATATTTTGATCGTAATACATCAATCATATTGTTCACCGTGATGTTTCCACCAAGCTTATTCATTCTTGTTAAGAATCGACAAGCCTGTCGGTAACTTGGGCGTCCTGTGTTGTACTCAAGATATTCATACACTCCTTTTTCATAGAGTTTAATGTACTTTTTAGTGTAATGAGGGGCGAGATATTTTTCATTTTCCTTAAGGTTATCAAGGGATGGATTTGTCAACACCAACTTCAACAGTCGATCCCAATATTCCTCTTCAACAAAAACCTTATGAAGCAAATAATATACCCTCCAATGATCCATCTCATTAATAAGATGGATCAAATCTTCCACAAATTCCTTCCAGCCTTTTGGATCAACCGTTGATTTTAAAATGGAATAATACGGCTGATTCAAATAGTTACTATTCAGAAACAGCCCTCTGGCATACCTGATGACATCCTCCTTGTTATCCGCTTTTTGAGAGATAATCAACAGCCAATCGTACCAGCTTCGTTTTTGAGAATAGCTCCTATTGTCGAGCAATGAAATTCCTTCCTCACAAAGCTCAACCGCTCGTTCAAAATCACCGTCTTCTATCGCCGTTTCAACAAGATATTCTCTCATTAATCCGCACGACATATTAGCTTGAATATATGATTCAATCTCCTTCTTTGTTCCAAATTGTTGGAGTAATTGAAAGTTGACCATAATACCTTCGTCTTGTGAATATTCATCCAAGCCTTCCGTATATTTTGACAGCTTCGCTGCCTCTGCCTTTGTTGTGACGAGGTTTACGGACATCCTCAGAGTATCCAAGTGCCAATTCCAACCCTCATAAATCTTTTTTGACAAGGAATTCATGCAGTATTTCAAAAAGTCTTTACGCACTGAATCTTCCAAAGGTTTACGTGATAGTCGATCTAAGAGTATAGCAGTGCTATTAACGAGTTCTCCGTAATATCCATTACTGTCGTCAATGAATTGCAAGCCCTTCACCGTTTCTTCAAGTAATGCTGATCCTATCTGAAAACACTTGATGTCTTGATCACTTTCTAGGGCTGATTCCGCATTTTCCAGCAATGGTTTTAGATGATCAGTTACCATCCGAGATCCACCCCTAAAAATGAAGCCCTTTCGTCCCGCTGCCTTTTTCAAAATTGCACGAATTTGTTTTTGATAGAATGAACGTGAACTTGTGGAGGTATAATGAGAAAAGGTGGTGATAAATCGTGTCTCAAACTCCTTTTGAGATTTACATTCAGTAATCAAAAAATCTCGCAATTCAGACAAACCAACCTGATCCATGATTTCTTTAACGGGGTTTGGTTTTGGCTTCGATACACGCTTCTTTTTCTTTGGTGCAGAAGCTGAAATATCCAGTTTTTCTTGTTGGGTATAAAAGATTACTGCCACCACATGCTTACAAATTGGTCCCATATCATAAGGACAGTCACAGCGATGACTGTGAACGTACTCTTCATCAAACTCAATAACTACTCTGTAGTCATCAGTTCCCACTACCCTTGCTTGCAGTTTTCCATCACTTGTCCTGCTTACATCTTGAACCGTATCTTTTTTGAAATAGGATAAACCACGCTGAAGAATCTTCTCATCAACGTGTAATTCGAATTGATCTATGGGAATTTTCATGTCCTTAGTTTGGTGACTATAAACATAATTATTTGTTGGCAAAATTCGAGTTAGATAACACTTGCGAATTAATCAGAATCCCAGTTATCAAGATTCGATCTTAAATGACAACAAACGTTTATAGTCGACTACAATCATTTAAAATTTTCGAACATATGAAGAACCTCAATGATCACTTTCTATCATTTAATAATTCTCCTTCTGTGCTATGATGCAAATATAGCCACCAATAATTAAGCACAGGGTATCTGAAATCATTCTCCTGCAACCAATGCTCTTCCTTTGGTCAGATTCCTAGTTGCAGGATCGTTTTACTTCCAGATATGTCCCCTCGTGCATTATTCGCTTAACCATATATGTATTATGACTAACACAGAAATTAAAAATGAATTAATCGAAATTCAAAGATATCATCCTGAATCAATCCTTTCCGACATTTGTGAAAAGGCACTTGATAGCGAAACTGAATTAGACACTCTCGCTGAACTCTTAAAATCTCAACATCGTGATCGCGGTATAAAATACAGTCTCGATAAGCATTTCTTTATTGCCCATCTTGATGAAATTGAATCAATCATAAAGGACAATCTTGAATACGCTAAAGGACACATAAGTTTAGAATCGCATGTTCTTGATGCTTCATGGTTTGCCTATCAAGTCACCGTTCAAGACCTTCTTGTTAAGCTCGATTTACTACAAAAAGAAGATGCTCGATTCTAGGGTGTTTTTTCTTTTTCTTAAGCGATTATTTTCAGAGGACCGTTTCACCATCTAACATCCATCTGAAAATAATCGTGCGTCCCTCTAGACGCTTTTTTTGTTTGAATAGTACCTCATGACGAATGTGTTTTATCTGCTCCTATTCAGTGATTGATTTACTTCTTAATTTACGATTGTTGGTCATTTCAATCACCAAACAGTCGTGGCGATTTCAACACATTCCTCTTATTCGTTTGGTACTATTCAAACGGTATTGGTGATAGGTGGTTTGTTATGCGAGTGAAGTTGCTATGGTGACGATGGCTTTGAATACTGCATCGCCAGTTTGCCAATTTCTAGTAATTCAGTCGCTGTGCTTCCTTCTTACTTCGAAATTCGCAAAACTGGTTCAAGGGAGTGCCCTTGAAAATCCCATTACTACACAAATAAAAGCATTTAGTTTGAAGCTTTAAGCGATCCATTGAGCCATAACTCAGGAATATCAATTTCTTCCATATTATCAATGGAAATATAGGCTAAACCTACGTCAAAACATGTTTTAATATCCTTTCCCGCACCTAAACTTGTATAAAAGCCTTTTGTGAAATTTATCGCCATCTCATCACTAACGCTATCGTTCATCCCAATAACGGCAATGCCTAATTTTGAAAGTTCCTTCGCCTGTTCCAAAGAATAACACGAATTCAACAATACGCACTTAAGGCTATGTTCTGAACTGATTTTGAAAATCCTCTGAATTGTATCCTTTTTAATAAAATGAGACGTTCCGTCTTCTTTTTCCAAAACTATTCCATTTGTTTCTCCGTGACCAGAAAAATGAATTATTTCTGGTTCTATTTCGAGAAGAGCTTTAGCCAACGTCTCAAACTTAACCGCCACTCTTGTTCTCAGATCAAACTGATCTCGATTCTTCGCGGCCTCTAAAATTTCTCCAATCTTCCGCTGCTCAGTATTTAAACTTAAATATCCCTGATCTTCAGGCCCTGCAGACATGAAGAGTATTTTTCTTTTTTCCATTCTTTTTTGATTTGTAGGTTTCATATTAAAAAGTGAATCAATAAAGGAAGTTTTTTCCTGAGAGTCACCCTTTGGCTCCAGCCAAACTGCCCTCTTCAGGTTTCGATTTAGATATATACTCGATTTTATTACTCCATTCGCTTTTTTCCATTTCTGTTTTAACGTAAGCTTAAGAATTCGAACTGCATCTTCCTTTGAGAACTTGATCACGTTATCTTTAATGAAAAGAACAAAAAGAGCCTCGCACACGTTGAAATTCTCTATTATTTGGAACTTCAGCTTTTTTGAAAAAGACTGATTTAATAGTAATTTTTCTTCTGCAACTTGACGATCGATCTCTTGAACTAATTCGTCCTCTAAATTGAGCAACGTTTTTCCATCACTCTCACTTTTTGAAAGTAAAGAACTAATAGTAGAACTTAGGAAATGATTTCTCGAAGTTTTAGGAAGTATCTTCCACACTTCTTTCCTTTTCCGATAATCATATAGATCACTAAAGTCTGTAAGAGACAGATACTGCAAAAGCTCTGGATCGATCTCCTCTTTCAAAAGTAACAGATCCAAAATACTCACCATTACTTCTCTCGGCTTAGTAATTCCCTCCCACGGTAGGTCAGTTATTTTTATGCTTCTTAACCATACCTGTCTCCAAGTAGAGTTCGTTTGATCCATTTTCTTCATTAGCCCCGAATCATGTGAACAAGCTACTCCAAGAGCATTAACAATCCGATCTTCTTCTTGCTTCTCACAAAAGGAAATCAAATCTTCTATCTTTAATTCTCTCACGAGTACAGATATGCCTTTTATACTATCCACCTCTTTGTCAATCAAAAGATGTTTTTCAATCACCTTCTGAGAAGAATAGATTTTTGTAAGCAAAAATGCATGAAGAGAAAACCACTTCACTCTTACAAGATGGGGTAAAATCAATTCTATTGTATCAGTCTTCGTTTTTCTTGGCGCTTCCCTTAGAAGCTCCTCTTCATTCAATG